>DATLGV010000444.1:0-6035 GCA_035540275.1 Acidovorax sp.
CTACATTGGGCGGGCCGAGTACAAAGCGATTGCGAAGCAGCGGCCAGTTTGGATCACGGGACAAGACCCGTCTTCAAACCTATATCGCGGAGCACTTGTCAGGGGACCTGCGCATCTCCAGGCTGGCCGAAGAGGTTCACATGAGTCCCTATCACTTTGCCCGGATGTTCAAGGCGACGTTCGGCAAATCGCCGCACGCCTTCGTTCTTGAGCGGCGCATCGATGTGGCGGCCAACGTGCTTCGCTCCACCTCGGAGCAATCTATTACGGAGATCGCAAGCGAGTGCGGCTTTTCCAGCCAGGCGCATTTCACGGAAGCCTTTCGCCGCATGCTTGGCACCACACCCGCCCGCTGGCGACGAGGCACATAGTGGCGCTGGGGTTGGCATCAGAGGCTGTAGGAGAATCTGTACGGTGCAGGCTGCCTGCTAGGAGTCCGTCGGATTTGAACCCGAGCGGTATTGATTGCTGAGTGCAAGGTGTTGTTCAAGACGGCATCTGCGCGATTGCCAAGGCCCCCCTGAGGGCACATCAAAGCGCCTGAACATCCAGTCTTGTTGTGATCGAGATGAACTTTTGCTCTCACGTCGCTGCGCGTAGCATGTGCATGCGTTTGACGTTCCAGGCCATGGTCACCAAGCTCCATTCGCCTTGCGCCTGGGGGAGCCCGCGCATACTCATCTGGCGCCAGTCCATTACGCGCTTGATGATCCCGAACACTGGCTCCACGGTCTGCTTGCGCAAGCCGTACAGCGCCCGCCCGGCCTGCGTGCCCAGCCAATGCGCCATCTATATCACAGCATCCATGGTTTGAGGCTCAGGGGCGCCAGGTGCGAGACGCTCCAGCACGGGCTCATGGTGCTCTTTCACCTTGAGCGCCAGCAGCGGTTCGATCTCGGCTTGCTTGCAGGCACTCACGTTGGCCTGGCTGTAAAAGCCGTTGTCCCCCAGCAGGGTATGCACCTGGCCCAGCACTGCGGGCAACACACCAATCCATAGCTCTGCTGGATAAGGTGCTACGCCAGCAGTTGGGTCAGTTCGAGCTGGAGGTGTTGGCGGCGGGATCCAATCGCACAGTCTTGAATTGAAGCCGCCGATGCAACCTCGCTCGGTAAAAGACTCCCCGCCCCTACTCCCGCAAGCCCTTGTTCAGGTGCAGTCATAACTAATAGTCAGGAGCGGTTTTGGCTTGAGGTTCAGCCTCGTTGCTGCAGTAAATAAGTTTGCATTCCTGCGGTCGGCAGCGGTGGGCTGAAGTAGTATCCTTGGGCCTCATCGCAGCCCTGTGCGCGTAGGAAAGCGAGTTGGTCTTCGGTTTCCACGCCCTCGGCGGTGGTGCGCATGCCCAGAGCATGGGCCATGCGGATGATGGCGCTCACTATGGCGCGGTCGTTGGGGTCGTTGCCCAGGTCGCGCACGAACGACTGGTCGATCTTGAGCTTGAAGATCTGGAAACGCTTGAGTTGACTCAGTGACGAGTAGCCGGTGCCGAAGTCGTCCATCGACATGCGCACGCCCAAAGCGTGCAGCTGGTCCATTGTGGCTACGGCGGTATGGGGGTCGTCCACGGCCACGCCCTCGGTCAGCTCCAGCTCCAGCGCGTTGGGCGGCAGACCGAATTCGGCCAGCATGCGGCTGATTAGCTCGGGCAGCTGGGGCTGGCGGAACTGGATGGCTGAGAGGTTGACCGCCATCGTCAGCCCCGGGAACCCGCTGCACCGCCAGGCCTTGAGCTGCGCCAGTGCGGTGCGAAGCACCCATTCGCCGATCTGCAGGATCTGCCCGTTGTCTTCAGCAATGGGAATGAACTCTGCCGGCGAAATGCCGCCCAGCTGCGGGTGCAGCCAGCGCAGCAACGCCTCCACGCTGTGCACCGAGCCTGTGGACAGGCTCACCTGCGGCTGGTAGTGCAGATGCAGTTGCTCCCGTTCGAGTGCGCGGCGCAGGGCGTTTTCGAGCTGCAGCGCGCGCATCGACTGGGCCTGCATCTCGGGCGTGAAGAAGCGGAAGGTGTTGCGCCCGTCGAGTTTGGCGCGGTACATGGCCACGTCGGCGGACTGGGTGAGCGTGTCGAAGTCCGCGCCGTCCTGCGGGAAGAGGGCGATGCCCATGGAGGGGTCCCCTCGTTTTCAGTGCAATAACTGGCGGTACGCAAACCCAGCACTGGCGCGGGGGTGGTGTTGGTAGATCGTTGATTCTGTTGGCTTTCCTGTTCACCTTCAAATCCGGGATTCGTGGCGTCAAACCGTGATCGGTTTCATCCGTTGGTGCCAGTTATCGGTGCTCCCTGCCGCGAGGGCAGGATTTGGTCGGCATAACGGTCAACAGGAAAGCGGAACACGCCTCGCAGGTTGATGCTTTCCAGCCTGGTGGGAGCAATTTTTCCGATCAGTTCCGGCGGAATGGCCTGGCGGCGGTTCGACCAGCGATCCAGAACAGCCTGCATTTGTGACGTGTTCCACGCCATGACGATGTTGGCCAGCAGACTCAACGCGTCGGCCACAGCCTGCATTTCGTCCACACGTTTGGCCTGTGCCGGGCTGATCCGGCCGGTGTAAATGGCGCGCTTGAGGGCGTTGACCGCCTCCCCCCGGTTGAGCACCCGGCGCAATT
The DNA here is from genome assembly GCA_035540275.1 of Acidovorax sp. Taxonomy (GTDB): domain Bacteria; phylum Pseudomonadota; class Gammaproteobacteria; order Burkholderiales; family Burkholderiaceae_C; genus Acidovorax. The sequence goes on from DATLGV010000444.1 coordinate 2,614, forward strand.
CATTCCTGAAAGCGTCCTTAACAAAGTAGTCGGCAAGGAACGCGGTTCGCAGCAAACGTCCCAATTGCACGCCAGCGTCATAGATGGGGTCACCCTGGGCAGCAGAGCCAAACCGCGCCAGTGCTGCCACCGCACTGGCGTGACCACTCATGACCGAAGCCGCCAGATGCACCAGGCTGTCCCAATGCTTTTCGATCAGGGCAACGTCAACATTGGCCTCGCACACCGCAGCTATTTCGGCTGGCACCTTGGCGCCGCGAGGCACGAACAGGTGGCGTTGTTTCAATTCCTTCAACCGCGGGCAAAGATCAAAGCCCAACAACCGGGCCAGTGCCATCGCAAAATCGGTGTAGCCGTGGGTGTCCACCGCCAGTTGGCTGGTTTCAAGGCGTTCCTGACGTATGACGCCTTCAATGGCCACGCCAGCTTGGCGCTCATTGAGCACGAAGGGCTGTGCGTGAAAGATTCCCCAGCGGTCGCGTACATGGGAGTAGATGCCAATGGAGGGCGTGTTGCGCCGGGGATCAAGCCGGGCCTGCCATACCCGCTTGGTTGTCTCCATGCTCATCATGTCAGAAGACGCCAGGTCTGAACGGCCCCAAGTGGTGGCGATCGGGTGGCGTTGCATAAACTCCAGCACCGCCTGGCAAGCCTGACTCAGACGGCGTTCGTCCCGTGCCCAGCGCATGGCCTGGCGGATGCTGGTGGCAGACAACTGCGGAATCATGCGCGCGCATTCGATGGCTGTCAGACTGGTGCCGTGGGCCATGATGCCGGCATAGACCATCAGCAGTTCCGCTGTTGACCGTGGTTCACGGCCGAGCATGATCCAGCTGAAGCGCACCTGGGCGTCAACGGCCAGAATCACTTCAGGCAATTGCACTTCGCCGATGCGGTGATCCAAAGCCGCCCGTAGCTTGGTGACTTCGGGGTCTTCGTCTTCGGCGGGTAAAACTGAGAGGTGGAGTTCATCGTCGACGCGCAGTACGCCACTGCGTGCCGCCGCAGCCACAGCATCGACACCTGCAGTTACCTTGGCCAACAATGGCTTCAGAAAGGTGGCCGCCTTGCCGGGCAGCGACAGACGGGCATAGTGCTTCTTGGACTCGTCCTTCCAACGTTCGTCCGTGAAGAACAGGCGTGCACGGCCCCTAAAACTCAAGCTGTGCTCGATCCAGACCGATCCATTGCGCACCGCGCGGCGCAGGGCAAACAAGGTGGCAACCTCCAATGCCCGAAACGCCCGTTCCCGGTCTGGGCTGGATATGGCGGCTTGCCAGACCTTCCCCAGGCCTGGCGCGACAACGCCATCCGGCAACTTTCTGATGTTACTGGCGTAATAGGCGCTCAATTTCGTCAGGGCGTCGATGGTGGGATGCTCTCCGGTGGCTTGCCATGGAAGCTTTGCAATTGCCACAAGCAGTGAGCGTACGGGGCGAATGACATCAATCAATCCTTCGCGCACAAGGGAGGCCCGACTGGGTGGCTTGCGTTTCTGGGTTTCGATGACCAAGGCTTCAAGCCGTGCGCGCAGCTCGGCGTCCGGCACAGCGCCCTGGGCGCTCAAGGCCACGAGTTCGGCCAGTAGCGTTTTGTACATCGCCGCCCAGTTGACGGTGGCGGGGACCTCGGCAGCGGTCTGGCGCCACAGATCGGCAATCCGGCGCTGCACCATCAAAATCAACTGGTCCGTGGTGGTGAACAGGCAATACCGCAGAAAGCAGGCGACCTCCACGGTGCGCGCGGGTTCCTTGATCTTGGCGCCGGCAGACGGCGGCCGAGAGACTAGTCGGCGCGCGTAACGGCGCAAGATGAGATCGGGGATGTCGGTCAGGTGTTTATGAACGTCCAGCTCGTACAGCAGATCGATGCGTTCAAGTACCTCGCTGATTTGGCGGGTTGAGTGCTTGGCCGGCGCCGACCACAGCCAGCTTTGTTGGGTTTGTCCATCTGGGCGCAGCTCTGCAACCGAGGTTCGCCACCGATCAAGGGTTGCCGGATCGACGCTGGCGGCGATTGCAGCACCTGTCTCCGCTTCGAGCTGGGTGAGTGCGCTCGCAATCAAAGTCCGGATGGCCCGCTCGTGCACGATCACCAGCTTATTCTTGTACAGCCATTGGCGGGCCCTCCCGAGCAGTTGATCGCGGTCGGCGCAACGGGCCACTTCGTCCCGCAGTTCACGCACCAGGGAGCGGCGTTGGTGCTCGCTCATCCACCGAAAACCAAGGGCCGTGCACGCTACTTGCTGGTGATCGAACAGTGTCTTCTCCCGCCCGTACAGCGTGCGCAGCGAAGCCACATCAGGGGTGGCAATGCCAAGTTCCTCGCTCAAGTGGCGCCACAGGGCGACGGGAACCACCCGAAAGGCATACAGCAGGCGGCCACTCATGCGCAAAAACCCGATATGCAGCGCCAGACCGAGCTTGTGGGCGTCACCCCGGCGCGCATTGATTGCCTCGCGCTCTGCACCATCGAAGGTGAAAAACGCCTTCATCTCGAAGTCACTGATATCGCGGGGCAGCTCACGCATCCCCAAAAACGTCGTTTGCCAGTCCTGCATCGTGAACCCCATTAGCGGGAGGCCACGATACCCGTTTGAGAAGTGAACAGGAAAGCCAACAGAATCAACGATCTACCAACACCACCCCCGCGCCAGTGCTGGGTTTGCGTACCGCCAGTTATTGCACTGAAAACGAGGGGACCCCTTTTCCAGAAGGACGGCCGCCGAGGTGGCCACCGACCTGCTTCCACCACCAGCTCGACGCCGGCACGCCGAAGGCAAGGGCGACGGCGGCCGATCCCGACCGGCACTTCGCCTGTTGCGTTTGTTGTTGTTTGCTGTAAAATACAACATACAACAACAAACAACACAATCAACCGAAAGGAGCCTGTCATGGCAAGCGAAGCGATCATCACGGAAGAACTGATCTGTAAAGCCGCCGAACAACTGGCGGCAGAGGGGATGCGCCCGACGAACGAGACGGTGCGCGAACTGCTGGCGAAGTGGACGAGCACGAAGGGCGGCAGCTACGCCACCATCGGCCCGGTGCTGCGCGCCTGGAAGGCCCGCCGCAAGGCTGCCGAGTCGGCCGAGCCGGTACGCGAGGCCGCGCCCCAGGTTGTGCTCGACAAGGTGCAGGGCTGGGCTTCGGACATGTGGGGCGTGGCCCTAGAGCTTGCCAATGGCCGCTTGGCCTCCGAGCGTGAATCCCTGGAGCGGGTGCGTCAGGAACTCGAAGCCGAGACAGCGGAGGCGCTGGCCCTGGCCGAGAAGCGAGAGGACGAGCGCGATGAAGCACGCCGGCAAGCCGCCGAGCTGACCGACCAACTCGCCAGCCTTCAAGTCGACGTGGCTGCGCAAACCGAACGGGCTGCGGCTGGTGAAGCACGGGCGGCAGAGCTGGAGAAGCGGGCCAATGAGG
>DATLGV010000445.1:0-1824 GCA_035540275.1 Acidovorax sp.
CGTGGTGGCCGCCACCAACCTGTTTGGCGACATCCTCTCGGACCTGGGCCCTGCCACCACCGGCACCATCGGCCTGGCCCCCTCGGCCAACCTCAACCCCGAACGCAGCTTCCCCAGCCTGTTCGAGCCGGTGCACGGCTCGGCGCCTGACATCTACGGCAAGAACATCGCCAACCCGATTGCGATGATCTGGTCGGGTGCGCTGATGCTGGACTTCCTCACGCAGGGCCAGGGCGCGGGGCGGCAGGCGCACGATGCGATCGTGAGTGCGATCGAAGAGACTTTGAAGAGCGGGCCACGAACCCCTGACCTGGGCGGTACGGCCAACACCACGCAGGTGGGTGAGGCGATTGCAGCGCGTGTGGCCGCTGGCTGAAGCTGCCACGGCCGACGGCCCGTCACCCGCCGGGGGCGGCCTTGCACCGGTCGTTGACGCGCAACTCGGCGCACGGGCGCACGGGCTCTGCCGCGAGCCAGTGGCAAACGCAGTCCCGGTGATGGGCCGCGCTCCGTGTCGCGGCCTCGGGGTGCCACGGAACCACTCGCCCAGGGCCTCGCAGCCCAGTCCTCCCCGCATGCGGAGTCCAGCCCTGTGTGTATGGGTGCTGGCGGGCAGCAAACCACCTGCAGCCAGAACAACCATGGACGCGGGCTGAAAGATCAGTTCAGGGAAACAGCTTGTTCGCGGTTTCTGCAATCAACTTGCCCTGAAACCGCGCGCCGTCGAGCTCCAGGTTGCTGGGCTGGCGCTGCCCTTGGCCGCCAGCAATCGTGGTGGCGCCATAGGGGCTTCCGCCAACGACTTCATCCAGGGTCATCTGCCCCTGGTAGCTGTAGGGCAGGCCCACGATCGTCATCCCGAAGTGCATCAGATTGGTGATGATGGAGAACAGCGTGACCTCCTGCCCACCATGCTGGGTGGCTGTGGAGGTAAACGCGCCTCCCACTTTGCCGTTGAGCGCACCCCGTGCCCACAGACCGCCGGCCTGGTCCAGAAATGCAGCCATCTGCGAGGGCATGCGGCCAAAACGGGTAGGTGCACCGACGATGATGGCGTCATAGCCCTCCAACTCCGCCACCGTGGCCACAGCCGCAGACTGGTTCAGCTTGAAATGCGCACCCTTGGCAATGTCTTCAGGCACCGTCTCTGGCACCCGCTTGACATCGACGGTAGCGCCCGCAGAGCGCGCGCCCTCGGCCACGGCCTGGGCCATGGTTTCGATATGGCCGTAGGTGGAGTAGTAAAGAACCAGAACTTTCGACATGGTGACTCCTTCGAGGATTGAAGTGCCCGCTGACGTGCGGCACCCACACCATATTGCGTTTCGTTAATGACAGCAATGCAAAACGCGGACGTCAGCAAAGGCCCACCCTGGGCAAGCCCTGGACCAGGACTGGAGCCTGAAGGGGTGAGGGAATCCGGCGCGGCCGAGCGGGCGTTGCGGGTTCGCCCACGCCTTCTTAGCTCCCAGCCACCTTCATCCGGTTCACCAGAATCGATCCCACGGTCTTGGCACCGTAGTTGTAGGCATCTGCCCCCACGGCCTCTAGCCCCAAGAGCATGTCTTTCAGATTGCCCGCGATGGTGATCTCGTGCACCGGGTAGGCGATCTTGCCGTTCTCGACCCAGAAGCCGCTGGCGCCGCGCGAATAGTCGCCGGTCACGTAGTTCACGCCCTGGCCCATCAGTTCCACCACAAACAGGCCCGTGCCCAGCTTTTGCAGCATGGCGTCCAGGTTGTCGCTGGCTTGGGTGAGGCGCGAGGTCATCACCAGGTTGTGCGAGCCCCCGGCGTTGCCGGTGGTTTTCATGCCCAGCTTGCG
>DATLGV010000446.1:0-2110 GCA_035540275.1 Acidovorax sp.
CCATGCGCACCGCCAGGCCCAGCGGGGTGCGCAGCAGCACCCACGCCAGCAGCGGCACCAATAGCAGCGCCAGCAGCGTGAGCGGCGTCTGCGTAGACAGGATGGGAATGCCCAGCCACTCCATGGGCGCAAAGGGCTCGATGGTGGGCGGCGTATTCACCTTGGGAAAGCTCACGCGGTAGCCGTAGTAGCTAAGCGCCGTGGCCAGCAGCGTGATGCCCAGGCCGGACACATGCTGCGACAGCGCCAGCCCCACGGTGAGCCAGGCGTGCAGGAGGCCAAACACCGCGCCGGTGAGCGCCGCCACCAGCACGCCCGTCCACAGGCCATGGCCGGCATACACCGTGAGCCAGCCGGTGAAGGCCCCGGCCACCATGATTCCTTCAATGCCCAGGTTGAGCACCCCGGCGCGTTCGCACAGCAGCACGCCCAATGTGCCCAGGATGAGCGGGGTGGCCACGCGCAGCGTGGCGATCCAGAACGCGGGGTTGGCGAGGATGTCGAGCAGCTCGGTCATGCGCTCGCCTCGGTGCGATTTACTTCGTTTTTGATAGCTGCCAGCGATTTTTGGATAAGCGCTAGAGGCTGATTTGGCTTGAAAATCTGATGCATGGGATTGTTCATGGCGTGCTCACTTCCACCGCACGCGGTACTGGGTCAGCAAGCCCGCCACCAGCACCGCAATCAACGACGTCGCCACGATCACATCCGCAATGTAGGTGGGCACGCCCACCGCGCGGCTCATGCTGTCCGCCCCCACCAGCACGCCCGCCACAAAGGTGCCCGCCGCAATCACGCCCAGCGGATGCAGCACGGCCAGCATGGCGATCACGATGCCGCTGTAACCGTAGCCGGGCGACATGTCGAGGGTCACGTAGCTGGTGCGGCCCGCCACTTCGATGGCGCCCGCCAGCCCCGCCAGGCCGCCCGAGAGCAACGCGACCAGCACCACGGTGCGGGTGATCGGCACGCCCGCAAACGCCGCCGCCCGCGCATTGGCCCCGGCAGCGCGAATGTCAAACCCCGGCACCGTGCGCGCCAGCAGCGCCCACAGCATCACGGCCAGCGACACGGCCCACAGCAGCCCCGTGTGCAGGCGCGTCTGCGGCACCAGCTTGGCAAGTTCCAAATCACCCTGCAGCGCCACGCTTTGCGGCCAGCCCATGGAGAGCGGGTCTTTCATGGGCCCATCGAGCAGGGCCGAGACGAGCAGCAGCATGATGAAGTTGAGCAGCAGCGTGGTGACCACCTCGTCCACGCCCAGCCGCGCCTTCATCAGCGCCGGGCCCAGCAGCAGCGCGGCGCCCGCCAGCGCGGCCGCCAGCATCATGAGCGGAAAGAGCACATACGGCGACCATGGGAGCCCCGTGCCGCCGTGCATGCCGCCCACGGCCACGGCGGCCAGCGCCCCGGCATAGAGCTGCCCCTCGGCCCCAATGTTGAACAGCCGCGCACGAAAGGCGACGGCGGCTGCCAGCCCGGTCAGGATCAGCGGCGTGGCGCGGGTGAGGGTTTCGGTCAGCGCAAACACCGAGCCAAAGGCGCCTTGCAGCAGCAGCGCGTAGGTTTGCCCCACGGGCGCTCCGGCCCACAGCACCAGCAGGGCGCTGATGAGCAAGGTGAACACCACGGCGCCCACCGGCGCCAGCACGTAGGCGGCAGGGGAGGTGTGGTTGCGTTTTTCGAGTCGCATGGGTTTTCTTGTTGTCGCTCAATGGGCCGCACCGGCCATGGCCAGTCCAATCGCTTCCCGCGTCCATTGTTCGGCGGGCAGTGCCTCACTCAGTTGTCCGTCGTGCATCACCGCCACGCGGTCGCCCAGCGCCAGCACTTCGTCCAGGTCGTCGGAGATCAGCAGCACGGCCGCACCCGCATCGCGCGTGGCAATGAGTTGCTGCTGTACAAACATCACCGCGCCAATGTCCAGCCCCCAGGTGGGCTGGTGCGCGATGATGAGTTGGGGCGCTGGCGCGGTGTTGCCAGCCGCGTCCTGGGGCGGCATCAGCGCCCGGCCCAGGATGAGCTTTTGCATGTTGCCGCCCGACAGCGACCGCGCCGGTGCATCGGGCCCGCCGCCACGCACGTCAAAGGTCTCGGCTACGCTCTGCGC
>DATLGV010000447.1:0-15646 GCA_035540275.1 Acidovorax sp.
CACCAGTGCCACCATTGGCCGCTATGTGCGCTACCAGCGCCATGCCACGCAGGTGTGTGTGGCCGACCCGGCCGGGTCGGTGTTCAGCGCCTACCACCGCACGGGCGATGCGGCGCTGACGGCGCCGGGATCGCGCATTGAAGGCATTGGTCGCCCGCGTGTGGAGCCGAGCTTCATCCGCACGCTGGTGGACCGCATGATCGACGTGGAAGATTGCGAATCGGTGGCTGCGATGCGTGCGCTGTCGCAGCTGCTGGGGCGGCGCGTGGGTCCATCTACGGGCACCAACTTTGTGGCCATGCTCACGCTGGCCAGCGAGATGCGCGAGCGGGGCGAACGCGGCTCCATCCTGTCGCTGCTGTGCGACGCGGGCGAACGGTATCTGCCCACGTATTTCGACCCGGCGTGGGTGGACCGTACGTTTGGCGATTGCTCGGCCGCGCAGCAGAAGGTGGATGGCCTGATCGGCTGATGCCAGCCACGCGCTGCACCATGCACTCTTCTGCTTTGCCCTCCGGTTCTTTGCTGGCGCCCCCCGGCCCCAGGGCCACGCGCCGGCAGTGGCTGGTCCAGCAGATGCCCTGGGGCCTGGCGGCCATGGGGGCTGCAGGGTGGTTGCCCCCTGCCGCGCATGCCTTGCCGGCACGCACGCTGGTCTTTCCGCGCGACCACGGCAGCCACCCGGAGCTGCGCACCGAGTGGTGGTACATCACAGGCCATGTGCAGGCGCAGGGGCAACCGTGGGGTTTTCAGATCACGTTCTTCCGCTCGCGGGTGGATGGCACGCAGCAGCTGCAGTCGGCGTTTGCGGCCAAACACCTGCTGTTTGCGCACGCCGCCATCACCGATGTGCGCGGCCAGCGGCTGGTGCATGACCAGCGGATTGCGCGTGCAGGTTTTGGGGTGGCGCAGGCGAATGAGGCCGACACCCGCATCCGCCTGCAGGACTGGACGCTGGAGCGCAGCGACGCGGCGCGCGGCAAGCCAGACTTTGCAGCCAGCCGCTACACCACCCACATTGTGGGCAGCGAGTTGGGGCTGGACCTGGTGTTTGACAGCACCCAGCCCGTGCTGCTGCAGGGGCAGCAAGGGCTGTCCCGCAAGGGTCCGGACGCAGAGCAGGCCAGCTACTACTACAGCCAGCCCCAGCTCGCCGTCAGCGGCACCTTGCAGGTGGGCAACAAACGCATGGCGGTGACGCCCGACACGGGCCGCGCCTGGATGGACCACGAGTGGAGCGAAGCGCTGCTGCACCCTGACGCCCAGGGATGGGACTGGATCGGCATGAACCTGCACGACGGCAGCGCGCTCACGGCCTTCCGCCTGCGGCGGGCTGATGGCACTGCGTTGTGGGCGGGGGGATCGTGGCGGGCCCCCGGGCAGCCGGTGCAGGTGTTTGGGGCGCAGTCTGTGGCATTCACCCCCTTGCGGTGGTGGACCAGCCCGCGCAGTGGCGCGCGCTACCCGGTGCAGTGGCAGGTGCAAACGCCCGCAGGCACCTTTGCAGTGAACGCGCTGCTGGACAACCAGGAGCTGGACAGCAGCGGATCGACGGGTGCGATCTATTGGGAAGGGCTGTCGGACCTGATGGGTGCCACAGGCAAGCCCGTGGGCAGGGGTTACCTGGAGATGACCGGATACGCAAAGCCGCTGCGCCTGTGAAGGCTGCAGCGGCTTGTTGTCAGAAAGATACCGCCAGATCGGGCGGTGTCCCATCCTCAATGCTTGGCGGAGTTGCCTGCGCGGCGCTGCGCCAGCCAGGCGATGATTTCGCCCATGATGCCGCGGCGGAAGGCCAGCACGCAGATCACGAAGATCAGACCCGTGACCATGGTGACGGATTCGCCCAGGGTCTTGAACCATTCCACGCTGGTCAGGGCGGCCAGCAGGTTGCCAAACTCGCCGATCTTGTTCTCCAGCAGCACCACCACGGCCGAGCCGATGAGCGGGCCCGACAGCGTGCCCAGGCCACCCACCAGCGTCATCAAGATGACCTGGCCTGAGGCGGTCCAGTGCACGTCCGACAGCGTGGCAAAGCCCAGCACCAGCGTTTTGAGCGCACCGGCCAGGCCCGCGATGGCGGCCGACAGCACAAAGGCCAGCAGCTTGAAGCGGTGCGTGTCGTAGCCCAGCGAGATGGCACGGGGCTCGTTCTCCTTGATACCCTTGAGCACCTGGCCAAACGGCGAGTGGATGGTGCGCACGATCAGCAGGAAGGCCGCGACCACGATGACCAGCGCCACGTAGTACATCACCAGGTCGCTTTGGAGATCGATGACGCCGAACAGCTTGCCGCGCGGCACGCCTTGCAGGCCGTCCTCACCGCCCGTGAAGGGGGCTTGCAGGCAGGCGAAGAACAGCATCTGCGCCAGCGCAAGCGTGATCATGGAGAAGTAGATGCCCTGGCGGCGAATGGCCAGCCAGCCAAACAGCAGACCCAGCAGCGCGCCACCGGCGGTGCCGAGCAGCAGGCCCACTTCAGGCGTCAGGCCCCACACCTTGATGGCGTGGCCGGCCACGTAGGCAGCGCCACCGAGGAAGGCTGCATGGCCAAAGGACAGCAGACCCGTGAAACCGAGCAGCAGGTTGAACGCGGAAGCAAACAGTGCAAAGCACATGAGCTTCATCACAAAGACCGGATACGCACCGAGAAAAGGCGCGGCCAAGAGGGCCAGCAGCAGCAGGCCGTAACCAATGGTGGCAGTGTTCTTGGAATTCATGCTGGCAGCCCCTTATTTTTCTTTGCCGAACAGGCCGGCGGGGCGAATGAGAAGGACGATGACCATGATGACGAACACCACGGTGGAAGAGGCTTCGGGGTAGAACACCTTGGTGAAACCTTCGATGACCCCCAGGCCCAGCCCGGTGAGGATGGAGCCCATGATGGAGCCCATGCCGCCAATCACCACCACGGCAAACACCACGATGATGAGGTTCTGTCCCATGAGCGGTGTGACCTGGTACACGGGAGCGGCCAGCACACCGGCAAAGGCAGCCAGCGCTGCGCCAAAGGCGTAGGTCAGGGTCACCATCACCGGCACGTTGATGCCGAAGGCCTCCACCAGGCGCGGGTTTTCGGTACCGGCGCGCAGGTAGGCGCCGAGCTTGGTCTTCTCAATCACGTACCAGGTGCCAATGCACACCACCACGGACGCCACCACGACCCAGGCCCGGTAGTTGGGCATGATCATGAAGCCCAGATTGGTCGCGCCTTCCAGCAGCTCGGGCGTGTCGTAGCCCAGGCCCGACACGCCATAGATGGAGCGGAACACGCCTTCGATCAGCAGGGTCAGGCCCAGCGTGAGCAGCAGGCCGTACAGGTGGTCGAGCTTGTAGATCCAGCGCAGCAGCAAGCGCTCGATCAGCACCCCGAACAGCCCCACCACGAGCGGCGCCAGCACCAGCATCAACCAGTAGTTGATGCCAAAGTAGTTCATGGCCATCCAGGTCAGCAACGCCCCGGTCATGAACAGCGCCCCGTGCGCAAAGTTGATGACGTTGAGCAGGCCAAAGATCACAGCCAGCCCCAGGCTGAGGATTGCATAAAACGATCCGTTGACCAGCCCCAGAAGGAGCTGGCTCAACAAGCCGGGCAATGAGACGCCAAAGATTTCCATGGGAGGCAGCAGCAGGTGGTGAGAGTTCAGGTCAAAGGACCGCACCGCCCCCGGGCACGCCCCAGAGGGGCGGCCAGGCCGGTGCAGGCCCTCTCAGGGGATTACTTCCAGAGCGGGCACTTGCTCTCGGCTTTGGTGGTGAACACCGAGTCACCGGGCAGCTTCTTGATCAGCTTGTAGTAGTCCCAGGGCTTGGTGGACTCTGCGGGCTTCTTCACTTCCATCAGGTACATGTCGTGGACATAACGGCCGTCGGCGCGCAGTTGGCCCGAACCGAAGAAGTCGTTCATCTTCATGCCGCGCCATGTGGTCATCACCTTGTCGGCATCCACCGACTTGGCGGCTTCCACGGCCTTGAGGTAGTTCATGGTGGCCGAGTAGTCAGCAGCCTGGATTTCGGTCGGCATGCGCTTGGTCTTCTCGAAGAAGCGGGCCGAGAACTTGCGGGTCTCGTCGTTCAGGTCCCAGTACCAGCTGGTGGTGAACTGCAGGCCTTCGGTGTTGCGCAGGCCCAGGCTGTGCACGTCGGAGATGAAGATCAGCAGGCCGGCGAGCTTCATGCTCTTGCCAATGCCGAACTCCTTGGCAGCCTTGATGGAGTTGATGGTGTCGCCGCCTGCATTGGCCAGACCCAGGATCTGTGCCTTGGAGTTCTGTGCCTGCAGCAGGAAGGACGAGAAGTCCGACGCGTTCAATGGGTGGCGGACAGCCCCCACCACGTTGCCGCCCTTGGCCTTGACCACGGCCGTGGTGTCGGCTTCGAGCGCATGGCCGAAGGCGTAGTCTGCGGTCAGGAAGTACCAGTTCTTGCCGCCGCCATCGACAATGGCCGAGCCCGTGCCCTTGGCCAGCGCCACGGTGTCATACGCATAGTGCACGGTGTAGGGCGTGCACTGGTCGTTGGTCAGCGCGGAGCTGGCGGCGCCGTTGTTGATGTAGACACGCTTCTTCTCGGCGGCCACCTTGGCAATGGCCAGCGCGGTGCCCGAGTTGGTGCCACCAAACACCATGGTCAGGCCCTGGGTGTCGATCCACTCGCGGGCCTTGGAGGCTGCAATGTCGGCCTTGTTCTGGTGGTCGGCGCTCATCAGCTCGATGGGCATGCCCAGCACCTTGCCGCCAAAGTCGTCAATCGCCATCTGGATGGCCACCGCGCCGTTCTTGCCTTCCACGTCGGCATACAGGCTGGACATGTCGGTGATGAAACCGATCTTGACCTTGTCCTGCGCGTGCGCGGCCGAGGTGGCCAGGCCTGCAACGCCCAGCATCAGTGCCAGCACTTTGAGTTGTTTCTTCATGGATTTGTCTCCTGTAGGTGAGGTGGAAGAAAACGGTGGGAAAAAGGTGTGGACGTGGCTCAGACGCCCAGCAGTTCGTTGAGCACAGGCATCTTGGCTTCCAGCTCGGCGGCGCCGAACTTTTCGACGATGCGGCCGTGCTCCATCACGTAGAAACGGTCGGCCAACGGTGCGGCAAAGCGGAAGTTCTGCTCGACCATGACCACCGTGTAGCCCTTTTGGCGCAGCATGGTGATCATGCGGGCCAGGGCCTGCACGATGACGGGCGCCAGGCCTTCGGAGATTTCGTCCAACAGCAGCAGGTTGGCGCCGGTACGCAGGATGCGGGCCACAGCCAGCATCTGCTGTTCGCCGCCCGACAGGCGCGTGCCCTGGCTGTTCCTGCGCTCGGCCAGGTTGGGGAACATGGCGTAGATCTCCTGCACCGACATGCCGGGTGTACCCGTCTTGAGGGCGGGCGGCAGCAGCAGGTTTTCTTCGCACGACAGGCTGGAGAAGATGCCACGCTCTTCAGGGCAGTAGCCCACGCCCAGGTGCGCAATGCGGTGCGTGGGCATGTTCACGGTTTCCACGCCGTTGATCTTGACCGAGCCCTTGCGCGCGCCCGTCAGGCCCATGATGGCGCGCATGGTGGTGGTGCGGCCTGCGCCGTTGCGGCCCAGCAGCGTGACCACCTCGCCCGGCTGGACGACGATGTCCACACCATGCAGCACATGCGACTCGCCGTACCAGGCTTCGAGGTTCTTGATTTCGAGTGCGGGAACGCCAGCCATCAGTGCGCTCCCTGCAGTTGGCCGTCGGTCGTGCCCATGTAGGCTTCCATGACTTGGGGGTTGTTGGACACTTCGGCATAAGGCCCTTCGGCCAGCACGGCGCCGCGCTGCAGCACCGTGATGCGGTCGGCGATGGTGGAGACCACCTTCATGTTGTGCTCCACCATCAGGATGGTGCGGCCCGCCGACACTTTCTTGATGAGCTGCGTGACGCGGTCCACATCTTCGTGGCCCATGCCCTGCGTGGGCTCGTCCAGCAGCATCAGCTCGGGCTCCATCGACAGCGTGGTGGCGATCTCCAGCGCGCGCTTGCGGCCATAGGGCAGATTAACGGTCACTTCATCGGCGAGGTCTTCCAGACCCACCTCGGTCAGAAGCTGCATGGCGCGGTCGTCGAGCTGGCGCAGGCTACGCTCGCTGCGCCAGAAGTGGAACGACGTGCCCAGCTTGCGCTGCAGGCCCAGGCGCACGTTCTCGATGAGCGTGAGGTGCGGGAACACCGCCGAAATCTGGAACGAGCGAATCACCCCGCGGCGAGCGATCTGGGCGGGCTGCTCGCGGGTGATGTCATGCCCATTGAAGCGGATGGCGCCAGAGGTCGGCTCCAGGAACTTGGTAAGCAGGTTGAAGCACGTGGTCTTGCCCGCCCCATTGGGGCCGATCAGCGCGTGGATGGAGCCCCGGCGAACGGCCAGGTTCACATCGCTGACGGCGGTGAAGCCCTTGAACTCTTTGGTCAGGCTGTTGGTTTCGAGAATGACGTCGCTCATTGCGCCTTGGCCGCTCCGTAGGGTGCTGAAAAGAGGAGCCTTGCAACAAGGTCTCCGGGTGGGTTGGATCGCACCGCATCGTATGTCGCCCTACCCTGCAGTAGATACTGGGACTAATGCCTATGTATAAATGCCTACGTACCCGCCCTGAGGGTCCACAGTGCGATCAGGGCATCGGCATGTGCGTCGCCAGCGCTTCATCGGAGGCTGCACCCGCACCCAGAGCCGCACGCCAGAGAGGGCCTGCGCGCGCGCATCACTGACTTCTTGCTGACGTCCATAGCCTGGTGCGGCGGGTGCCGCCGCGCGGAGCGCAGGGCACGGAGCTTGGGGCCATCACACCTGGCGGCCCGGTGCCGGCCACTGCGCCCTACACTGCCACGATGGCATCCATACCCTCTTCCACGCCCGCCCGGGGTGCGCCCCGCTCGCTCACGGGGCTGCTGCCCTTCCTGCGTCCCTACAGAGCCCGCATTGCGCTGTCGCTGGTCTTTCTGGTGCTGGCGGCGTTGGCAACACTGGCGTTCCCCATGGCATTGCGCAACCTCATTGACACAGGCCTGGTCCATGCCACCGGCGACCGGGGCGCGCAGGCCATGGCACTGCGCGGACATTTCGAAGAGCTGTTTGCCGTGGCCATTGCCCTGGGTGGTTTTTCTGCCGCACGCTTTTACATGGTGAGCTGGCTGGGTGAGCGCGTCACCGCCGACTTGCGCAATGCCGTGTATGGCCATGTGCTGCAGCAAAGTCCGCAGTTCTTTGAAACCACCCAGACCGGCGAGGTCTTGTCGCGCCTGACGTCCGACACGACGCTGGTGCAGACGGTGGTCGGTTCGTCGCTGTCCATGGGCCTTCGCAATGCGGTGTTGGGCCTGGGGGCCCTCGCCATGCTGGTGTGGACCAACCCTTATGTCATGGCCGTGGTGCTGCTGGCAGTCGTGCTGGTGGTGCTGCCTACGATGTGGATCGGCCGAAGGGTGCGCCGGCTGTCACGGGACAGCCAGGACCGGGTGGCAGACTCCAGCGCCATCGCCGCAGAGGTGCTCAACGCCATTCCCGTGGTGCAAAGCTACACCGCCGAGCCGCGCGAAACCGCACGGTTTGCGCATGCCACAGAAAACGCCTTCGGCACCGCCGTCAAACGCACGAAGGCGCGCGCCCTGCTCGTGGCCTTCATCATCATCGCCAACGCGGCCCTGTTGCTGTGGGGGCTGTACCGGGGCACAGAGGCCGTGCTGGCTGGACAGATGAGCGCTGGCCATCTGGGCCAGACCGTGGTGTACGTCATCCTGCTGGCGGGTGCGGTGGCGGTGCTGGGCGAGGTGTATGGCGACCTGCTGCGTGCGGCAGGTGCCACCGAGCGGTTGATGGAGCTGCTGTCCAGCCGCTCGCCCGTGGTGAACCCTGCGATGCCCCTGCAGTTGCCGACCTCCGGGCAGGGCCTGGAAGTGTCGTTTGACAACGTCTGGTTCCACTACCCGTCACGCCCCGACCAACCTGCGCTGCAAGGCTTTTCGCTGCACCTGTCGCCCGGCGAAACCGTGGCACTGGTGGGCGCCAGCGGTGCTGGCAAGACCACGGTGTTTCAATTGCTGCAGCGGTTTTATGACGTGGGCCAGGATGCGCCTGCGGACGCCCATGGAGCCGGTGTGCACCGCCAGCCGCCGGGGCGCATTCTGCTCAATGGCGTGGACATCCGAGACCTTGCGCTGGACACGCTGCGCGCGCATACGGGTACCGTGCCGCAGGATGCGGTGATCTTCTCTGCCTCGGCCATGGACAACATCCGCTATGGGCGCCCAGACGCCTCCGATGAGGAGGTCATGGCCGCTGCCCGCGCCGCCTTGGCACATGACTTCATCGCGGCCCTGCCCGAGGGTTACCACACCTTTCTGGGCGAACGGGGCGTGCGCCTGTCGGGCGGGCAGCGCCAACGCATTGCCATCGCCCGTGCGATGCTCAAGGACCCGCCCCTGTTGTTGCTTGACGAGGCGACCAGCGCACTGGATGCGGAAAGCGAGCGCATGGTGCAGGCCGCTCTGGACACCGCGATGCAACGCCACACCGGGCGACGGACCACGCTGGTGATCGCGCACCGCCTGGCCACCGTGCAGAACGCAGACCGCATCGTGGTGCTGGACCATGGGCGGATCGTGGAGCAGGGCACTCACAGCGCCTTGCTGGCACAAGGCGGGGTGTATGCGCGCCTGGCGGCGCTGCAGTTCACGGCCTGACTCCCACGCAGTGGCCCCCAGCCCCGGGTAGCCACGGCCGACCGCACCCGCTACTGCAAGGTTTCCTTGGCTGCGGCAGGCAGTGGCAACGGCATGACGGCGATGCCCTCTTCCAGCAATTGCAAGGCCTCGTCTGCGGTGGCCTGCCCCCGAATGGCACGCTCCTGCACCTCGCCATGGTGCATGCGCCGGGCCTCATCGGCGAAACGGGAGCCCACGTCCTCGGTACTCGCGACCACTCTGCGGGCCAGTTCGAGCCAGGCGGCCTGCAGCGCCGGGGGGAGCACCGATGCCTCCACAGGCGCGCTGGAGGCGGGGACAGGTGGCGCGACAGAAGATGAATGGGAAGAAGCCGTCAAGGCCGCCGGCTCGCGCGCTCCCAGGTTCAGGCGCGGCGCACTGAGGCGCTTGTCGATATGGTCATCTGCGCAGAAGGGGCACTGCACCAGGCCGCGCTGCTTCTGGCTCTGAAAATCATCTTCAGAACCAAACCAGCCTTCAAAGACATGGCCATGCCGACATTGGAGATCCAGTACCTTCATAACTGACATCGTACGCCGGGAGGCGCAAACCAGTGAGGGACGCCATCACGCACGCCGCATTGTGTGTTCACGATCCGGGGCTTTTTACCCGGCGGAGAGACCGGGGGGTTGGGAGACCAGAGAGCACCTGGGGCTCCACTTCACCCATGGCACGCTGTCCACTCAGCCGTGCCTGCGCAACAGATACCGATAGACGAAACCAGGAAAAGCCAGGGTCAGGAACAGCGTGCCGGTGATGGCGTAAAACTCCCAGCCCTGCGGCGCAATCTGCCCCGCGCGGCGCTCCAGCAACAGGGCGAGGCCGCCCACCAGAAAATACAGCAGGATGAGTTCGGCCAAACGCCCCGCCAGGGGCTTGCCAGCGACCGCCACAGGGCCCACCACCAGCCAGCGTTGATTGAGAAATGGGAGATTGGCGGCGACCAACGCCGCCACAATCACAAGCCAAACCGAACCGGTGAGTGACACAGAAGACCTGATCCAGGCAACAAAAAGAAGTGGAAGCGGCAACCTACGCTACGCGTGCGCCGCCGCAGTTGTTGCGGTTGCTCAGGTCGCCAGTGCGCGGACCACGGCGTCGGCACACAGGGCCATCAAGCCGCCCGGCAGCAGGCCCAACACCAGCACCAGCGCACCATTGATCGTCAGCACCACGCGCACATCGACGGGTGCCGAAACGCTGGTCGCCGTCAGCGGCGCATCGAAGTACATGACCTTCACCACACGCAGGTAGTAGAAGGCACCGATCAATGACATGATCACCGCAAAGACGGCCATCGCGATGTAGATCATCTGACCCGAGGCCACCAGGGCCTGCAACACGGCCAGCTTGGCGTAGAACCCCACCAGGGGAGGAATGCCTGCCATCGAGAACAGGCACACCGCCATCACGCCAGCGTACAGGGGACTGCGCTGATTGAGGCCCGCAAAGTCAGAAATTTCCTCGCTCTCAAAACCCTCGCGAGCCAGCAGCAGGATCACGCCAAAAGCAGCCAGGGTGGTCAGCACGTATGTGATGACGTAGAACATGGACGCGCTGTAAGCGTTCTCCACCGCAGTGGCATCCACATTGCCGTGAACGACACCCGACATGAGGCCCAGCAGCACAAAACCCATTTGGGAGATGGTGGAATACGCCAGCATGCGCTTGAGGTTGGTCTGCGCAATGGCGGCCAGGTTACCCACCAGCAAAGAGCCAATCGCCAGCACGGCCAGCATCTGCTGCCAGTCGATCGCCAGGGGCAGCAGGCCATCCACCAGCAGACGGATGGCGATGGCAAATGCCGCCAGCTTGGGTGCGCCGCCAATCATCAGCGTCACCGCCGTAGGAGCGCCCTGGTACACATCGGGAATCCACATGTGGAAGGGGACCACACCCAGCTTGAAGGCCAGGCCTGCCACCACAAACACCAGGCCGAACACCATCACCTGGTGCTTGATCTGCCCGGAGTTGACGGCCTTGAATACCTGGCCAATATCCAGCGAGCCCGTGGCCCCATATACCATGGACAAGCCATAAAGCAGGAAACCGCTGGCCATGGCACCCAGCACAAAATACTTCATCGCCGCTTCCGTGGCGGTCGCGTTGTCGCGGCGCAATGCCACCAGGGCATAGCTCGACAGCGTCAGCAACTCCAGCCCCAGGTAGATCACCAGGAAGTTGTTGCCCGAAATCATGATGAACATGCCCAGCAAGGCGAACATGGACAGCGTGAAGAGCTCGCCCCCACGCAGCATGTCGCGGTCGGCGGCATAGGGACGGCCATACACCAGGGTGACCATCATGGCCACGGTGGCAAAACACTTGAGCCAGTTGCCCATGGCGTCACTCACCACCATGTTGCCAAAACCATAGAAGGTGTTACCGCTGCTGGCGTACATGGCCTGCAGGGCGGCCACCACGGCCAGCGTGAGCATGGTCAGCACGTAGGTGCTGGTGCGGCGGGGGCTGTGCACGCCCAGATCGACCAGCGCAATCACGCAGGCCATCGTCAGCAGCACAATTTCGGGGTAGATGGCTAGCCAGCTGATGTTGTCAATCATCTCGAATCTCTCAGTTCAGTCTGGTCTGTTCAGTTCAGCTTGGTCTGCGCCACATGCTTGAGCAGTTCTGCCACCGAGGTGTCCATCACATCGGTGAACGGACGGGGATACAGGCCCATGGCCAGCACCGCGATGCCCAGGACCGCAAGCACCAGGAATTCACGGCTGTCGATGTCCGTCAAGCCCTTGACGTTGTCATTGCCGACAGGGCCCAGGTACACGCGCTTGAACATCCACAAGGTGTAAGCGGCGCCGAAGATCAACGCTGTGGCCGCAGCCAGACCGATCCAGAAGTTGGCCTTGACGGCACCCAGGATCACCATCCACTCGCCCACAAAACCCGCCGTACCCGGCAGGCCGCAGTTGGCCATGGCAAACAGCAGGGCAAACGCCGTGAAGTTGGGCATGGTGTTGACCACACCGCCATAGGCCGCAATTTCACGCGAATGCACGCGGTCATACAGCACACCGATGGACAGGAACATCGCACCGGACACAAAGCCGTGCGCAATCATCTGGACGATGCCGCCCGATACGCCCAAGTCGTTGAAGATGAAAAAGCCCAGGGTCACAAAACCCATGTGCGCCACCGACGAGTAAGCCACCAGCTTCTTCATGTCCTTCTGGACCATGGCCACCAGCCCCACATAGATCACCGCGATCAGCGACAGGGCAATCATCAACCAAGCCCACTGGCGTGCAGCGTCAGGAGCGATCGGCAGCGAAAACCGCAGGAAACCATAGGCACCGAGCTTCAGCATGATGGCTGCCAGCACGGCGGAGCCGCCCGTGGGAGCCTCCACGTGCACGTCGGGCAGCCAGGTGTGGACCGGCCACATCGGAACCTTCACGGCGAAGGCGGCAAAGAAAGCAAAGAACAGCAGGGTCTGCGCGCGGCCGCTCAGTGGCAGCTGGTGCCAGGTCGCAATATCAAAGCTGCCACCCGACTGGTTGTACAGGTAGATCAGCGCGATCAGCATCAGCAGCGAGCCAAGCAGCGTGTACAGGAAGAACTTGAACGCAGCGTAGATCTTGTTGGGGCCGCCCCAGATGCCGATGATCAGGTACATCGGGATCAGCGTTGCTTCGAAAAACACGTAGAACAAAATGCCATCGAGTGCGCTGAACACCCCGATCATGAGTCCCGAAAGGATCAGGAAAGCGCCCATGTACTGGTTCACACGTTCCGTGATGGACTCCCACGAGGCAATCACCACGATGACGGTGATGAAGGCCGTGAGTGGCACAAACCAGAACGAGATGCCGTCCACCCCAAGGTGGTAGTGGACATTGAAGCGCTCGATCCAGTCGGCCTTCTCCACAAACTGCATGGCCGCCGTACCCAGCTTGAAACCGTCGTACAGAGGCAAGGTGACCAGGAACCCAATCAGGGCTCCCACCAGCGCCAACCACCGCACCGCACGCGCATGTTCGTCGCGCCCGATGGCGAGCAACAGCGCGCCAAACGCAATCGGTGTCCAGATTGCAAGACTCAACAGACCCATTTGTTGTTTTCCTTATTTGATGAGCTGCATGAAAACATCGCCCCAGACAAACCAGGTCATCAGTGCGAATACACCCAAGATCATCACCAGTGCGTAATGGAAGATAAAGCCAGACTGCACCCAGCGGACGACTCCCGAGACGCCACGCACGAGTTTCCAGGACCCGTTGACCAGGGCGCCGTCGATCACTGCCTGATCTCCGCCCTTCCAGAGGCCCACGCCCAGTGCGCGTGCACCACGGGCCAGAATGTTCTCGTTGATCCAGTCGAGGTAGTACTTGTTCTCAAGCAAGGTGTAGATGGGCTGTACGCGCGCCTTGATGGCCGTAGGCAGCGCTGGATTGACCATGTACATGTAGTACGACAGCGCCACACCTGCCAATGCGAGCCAGAACGGAGCTGTCTGCAGACCGTGCAATGCCATGGCCCAGGCGCTGTGGAAATGCTCTGCCATGTGCGCCATGGAGGGGTGCTTGGATGCATCCACAAAAATGACATCCTTGAAGAAGTCACCGAACAGCATGGGCTGGATGAACAGGAAACCCACCACCACCGAAGGAATGGCCAACAGCACCAGAGGCACCGTCACCACCCAGGGAGACTCGTGCGGCTCATGGTGGTCATCGTGGCCGTGGTGGTCGTCGTGGTGCGCATCGGGGTTCTGGTCGAAGCGCTCCTTGCCATGGAAGACCAGGAAATACATGCGGAACGAATAGAACGCCGTGATGAACACACCTGCCAGCACAGCAAAGTGTGCGAAGCCCGCACCTGGCAGGTGGCTGAAGTGCACGGCCTCAATGATGCTGTCCTTGGAGTAGAAACCCGAGAACAGCGGGGTGCCGATCAGGGCCAGCGAGCCCAGCAGCGAGGTGATCCAGGTGATGGGCATGTACTTGCGCACGCCGCCCATCCAGCGGATGTCCTGGTTGTGGTGCATGCCCATGATGACGGAGCCCGCCCCCAGGAACAACAAGGCCTTGAAGAACGCGTGGGTCATCAGATGGAACACCGCCACCGAGTAGGCCGAAGCACCCAGAGCCACCGTCATGTAGCCCAGTTGGGACAGTGTGGAATAGGCCACCACACGCTTGATGTCGTTCTGGATGATGCCCAGGAAACCCATGAACAGCGCCGTGATGGCACCGATGATGAGGATGAAGTTGAGTGCGGTGTCCGACAGCTCGAACAGCGGCGACATGCGCGACACCATGAAGATGCCGGCCGTCACCATGGTGGCGGCGTGGATCAGCGCGGAGATGGGGGTGGGACCCTCCATCGAATCGGGCAGCCACACATGCAGAGGAAACTGTGCCGACTTGCCCATCGCGCCGATGAACAGGCAGATGCAGATCACCGTGACGAGCATCCAGTCGGTGCCGGGGAAGGACAAGGCGCCCAAGTCGCCGGCCTTGGCGAAGATCTCACCATAATTCAGGGTGCCGGTGTAGGCGGCAATCAGGCCAATGCCCAGAATGAAGCCAAAGTCGCCCACGCGGTTGACCAGAAACGCCTTCATGTTGGCGAAGATGGCAGAAGGCTTGTTGAACCAGAAGCCGATCAGCAGATAGGACACCAGGCCTACAGCCTCCCAGCCAAAGAACAACTGCAGCAGGTTGTTGCTCATGACCAGCATGAGCATGGAGAACGTGAACAGCGAGATGTAGGCAAAGAAGCGGTTGTAGCCCTCGTCTTCTTCCATGTAGCCAATGGTGTAGATGTGGACCATCAGCGACACGAAGGTCACGACCACCATCATCATCGCCGTGAGGCTGTCGATCAGGAAGCCCACTTCCATCTTCAGGCCACCCACCACCATCCAAGTGTAGAGGGTCTCATTGAAGCGGGCACCATCGAGCGCGACGCTCTTGAGCGTCATGGCCGAAAGGATGAACGCAACCAGCACCCCGAGGATGGTCAGGGTGTGACTCAGGCGACGACCGATCCAGTTACCACCGAAGGTCGTACCGAAGATGCCGGCCAGCACGGCACCCGCCAGCGGTGCCAGGGGCACAGCCAGGAGCGTTGAAGCAGAGAGGGTTTGACTCATTCTTGAGAACCTTGGGAATACTCGCGACCCGTCAACCCTTGAGGGTGTTGAGGTCTTCCGCGTTGATACTGGATTTGTTGCGGAACAGCAGCACCAGGATGGCCAGGCCGATCGCCGATTCGGCGGCTGCCACGGTCAGGATGAAGAACACGAACACCTGGCCATGCATGTCCCCCAGATAGTGGGAAAACGCCACGAAGTTCATGTTCACGGCCAGCAGCATGAGCTCGATCGCCATCAGCAGCACGATCAGGTTCTTGCGGTTCAGGAAAATGCCGATCACGGCCAGCGCAAACAGCATGGCGCCCAGCGACAGAAAGTGACCCAGAGTCAATGTCATGCTTTTTTCTCCTCGGCCGCGGCTTGCGCAGGCTCTTCGGCAGCAGGCTTTTGGGTGGCAGCCACCTTGACCACCGCCAGGCGATCCGCCGCACGTACGCGGATCTGCGATGCCGGATTGATGGCCTTGCTGTCCTTGCGCTGGCGCAGTGTCAATGCAATGGCCGCGACCATGGCAACCAGGAGGATGACCGCTGCGATTTCAACGGGATACAGGTACTCGGTGTACAGCAGTTTGCCCAGCGCCTTGGTGTTGGAGTAAGGGACCACATGGCCGGCGGCATCGACCACGGCAGCGATCGCCTTGGGCTCTTCCATGCCACGGAATCCACCCATCAGTACAGCAGCCATTTCCAAAGCGAAGAGAGCGCCAATCAAGGCCGCCCACGGGAAATATTTCCAGAAGCCCTTCCGTACGGTGTCGACGTGGATGTCCAGCATCATCACCACGAACAGGAAGAGCACCATGACCGCGCCCA
>DATLGV010000448.1:0-3088 GCA_035540275.1 Acidovorax sp.
GTGGCAAACGTGGTGGCGATCACCACCGCCAGCGGCAGGCTGCGCCCGGCCACCGCATAGTCGGCCGTGTTGTGCACGCGGGTGGCGGCATACAGGCCAACGCCAATCGAGACCAGCAGGTACAGAACGATGAATGACAACAGCATGGCGCCGCTCCAAAACTCCAGAGAGGGTGGCGAAAAAGGCCGCACGCGCGCAGCGTGAACCGGACCGCAACACGGCGGCGCCCGCAGCCCCGCCGAGAACGTGTTACAAAATTGCTGCGGATTATGAAGTCAACTGGGGTGCTGCAGACACTAAAAAACCCGGATACGCATGAACAGCTGCATCGCGAGCAGTCCCAGCACAAACCCCGCGCCACCATAGATGAGGGATTGCAGCAGCCGGTTGGTGCGTTTTTGCGCCTCCAGCAGTTCACGCAGTACGGGCGATTGGTCTGCCGGGCGCTGGCGCAGCGCGTCGTAGATCAGGCGCGGCAGCTCGGGCAGCAGCTTGGCGTAGTGCGGCGCCTCGGCCCGCAGCTCGCGCCACAGGCGCTGGGGCCCCATCTGCTCGAGCATCCATTTTTCGAGGAAGGGCTTGGCAGTGCTCCACAGGTCCAGGTCGGGGTCCAGCTCGCGGCCCAGGCCTTCGATATTGAGCAGGGTTTTTTGCAGCAGCACGAGCTGGGGCTGGATCTCCACCTGGAAGCGCCGTGAGGTCTGGAACAGGCGCATCAGCACCATGCCGAGCGAGATTTCCTTCAGCGGCCGGTCGAAATACGGCTCGCACACGGCGCGGATGGCCGATTCGAGATCATTCACCCGCGTCTCGGGCGGCACCCAGCCGCTTTCGATGTGCAGCTCGGCCACCCGCTTGTAGTCCCGGCGGAAAAACGCCACGAAGTTCTGAGCGAGGTATTCCTTGTCCACTTCGGTCAGGGTGCCGACGATGCCGAAGTCGAGCGAGATATAGCGGCCAAACGTGGCAGGCTCCAGGCTCACCTGGATGTTGCCCGGATGCATGTCGGCGTGAAAGAACCCGTCGCGAAACACCTGGGTGAAGAAGATGGTCACGCCGTCGCGCGCCAGCTTGGGGATGTCCACCCCGGCATCGCGCAGGCGGTCGATCTGGCTGATGGGCACGCCCGTCATGCGCTGCATCACCATGACCTCGGGGTGGCAGAAGTCCCAGAAGATCTCGGGGATCAGCACCAGGTCCAGGCCTGCCATGTTGCGCCGCAGCTGCGCGGCGTTGGCGGCCTCGCGCACCAGGTCCAGCTCGTCGTGCAGATAGTTGTCGAACTCGGCCACCACCTCGCGCGGCTTGAGGCGCTTGCCGTCGGCCGACAGGCTCTCGACCCAGCCCGCCATCATGCGCATGAGGCTCAGGTCCTTCTCGATCACGGGCAGCATGCCCGGACGCAGCACCTTGACAGCCACCTCGCGCTCCAGCCCCGAGCGGTCTCGCAGCGTGGCGAAATGCACCTGGGCAATGGACGCGCTGGCCACCGGCGTGCGGTCGAAGGTGGTGAATACCTCGTCCACGGGGCGGCGGAAGGCGCGCTCGATGGTGGCGATGGCAATGTCGGGGTCGAAAGGCGGAACGCGGTCCTGCAGGCGGGCCAGTTCGTCGGCCATGTCGGGGGGCAGCAGGTCGCGCCGGGTGGACAGCACCTGGCCAAACTTGACGAAGATGGGCCCCAGGCTCTCCAGCGCCTCGCGCAGCCGCTGCCCCCGCGGCGCATCGAGGTTGCGCCCGATGGACAGGATGCGCGAGATCACGCGCAGCCAGGGCTTTTGAAAGCTGTCGAGCAGCAAGCTGTCCAGACCGAACCGGAACACCACCCACAGGATGGCAGCCCCCCGCAAGAAGCGCTTCATGCGTCGGCCCGGTCCGAACCACCCGAGGGTGACAGCGGTGCAGCCGCAGGAGCGCCGGGCGCCACCGGTGCCGTCGAAACAACCACCGAGGAAGACGCCGTGCTAGCGGCGGCCATGCGCGAACCCACAAACTGGCGCAATGTCTGGGCCGCCCGGCCGGCAAACTGCGCCAGCGTGTGTGCAGGGGCATCGCCGATCACGCGGGCCAGGTCTTCTTCCACATCCCAGCGCACATGGTCCGCCAGCCAGTTGATCTCGGCCGCCAATTGCACGTCACCTTCAATGCGGATGGCGGGCTTGTCGCCCCGCAACGCGGCCTGGGCCAGGGTGATGGGAGAGGTGTCGGTCACTTCCAGCCGCAGGTCGGGCACCGCAGATTCGGGCGCCAGATTGAACAGGCCTGCCGGGGTAATGACCAACGACAGGGAATAGGCCCGCCACTGCACCCGCGCGATGCGGCCCTTTTGGCGCACCAGCCGGTCCGTGGCCTCTTTTTCCTGCATCAACACATGGTTGAGAAACAGCACCAGGCGTTGCTGCACTTCGTGGACCAGCCATTGCGGGGGCTGCGGGCCGGCTGCAAGGCGCTCGAAGAGGCCGTCCAGAAAAGGAAAAGGGGACTGTGGTGTTGCCATAGTCCCCGATTATTCCCTGAACTGGAATGCCCCTGACCCGCAGGGGCCCCATGGGCTACTTTTACTGCAGCGCTTGCACGCCAGCCACCAGCCAGCCGGTGTTGCCGGTCTTGGGCTTGGTCATGTTCCAGACCTCCCGGAAGGGGCTGGGCCCGGCTGAGGGTTCTTCGCGGATCATGCCGGAGAACTCGACGCTGGCCATGTAGCCATCGCCCAGGTCTTCGATGCCTAGCAGCTGCGCCTCGATCATCACCACATCGGTGTGGTTGGGCTGCGTGCCCCGGTGGGCTTCGCGCTCGGCCAGCTGGGTGCGGATCTCGTCGAGCATGTTGTCCGTCATCATGGACCGCAGGGTGGCGATGTCCGAACGGTCCCACGCGCCCTGCAGGGTCACGAAGTTGCGCTTGGCCGCCGACAGGAAACCCTCGGTGTCGAAATCGGCGGGTATGCCCCAGTTTTGCGAGCCCGTCAGGCCCGAACCAATCACCACGCCCGAACCCACGCCCGCCTGGCCGGCCCGCGAGGCGTCAAAGGCCATGCTGCTGCGCTCCCAGGGGCGGGCCGAAGCATCGTTACCCACATTGTTGGGGC
>DATLGV010000449.1:0-8635 GCA_035540275.1 Acidovorax sp.
GCCACTCTCTTTCTGGTGGTGGCCATAGGCATCGCATCAGTCGCCGTCTACGGAACGTCGCGTAAGCTGCTGTAGCTGCAACCCATACGAGTCGCTCTTTCATCAACACCCACCATGACGGATTACACAAAGGCGGCACTAGAACTCGCCCATGAAGCTCTCTACAGAACATCCCCCAACCCGCGCGTGGGTTGCGTGCTCGTCGGAGGGAATGGAGCCATCATTGGCCAAGGGTCCACCCAGCGCGCAGGGGGGCCACATGCCGAGGTGATGGCGCTGCGCGACGCAGAGCGCCGGGGGTACTCTCCCCAAGGTGCTACCGCCTACGTCACGCTGGAACCTTGCTCACACCACGGGCGTACGGGGCCTTGCTGCGATGCTCTCATTAAGGCAGGTATCGCCAAGGTCGTCGCATCGATTGCCGACCCCAACCCTGCAGTAGCAGGCAACGGGTTCGCGCGCCTGCGTGCTGCGGGGGTAGTCGTAGAGGTGGGGCCAGGAGCGGAAGCCTCCAGAGAGCTGAACCTGGGATTTTTCAGCCGGATGATCCGAAAGACGCCTTGGGTCCGCATGAAAGCGGCCGCCTCACTCGACGGTGTGACCGCATTGCACAACGGGGCAAGCCAATGGATCACCGGGCCCGCTGCGCGTGCCGACGGACATGCCTGGCGCGCAAGGGCCTGCGCGGTGCTGACAGGCATCGGCACCGTGCTCGCCGACAATCCGCGACTGGATGTACGAGATGTACCCACCGAACGACAGCCTGCCCTCGTTTTGGTGGACAGCGCACTGGCGGTTCCCACGGACGCTTTGCTTTTCGCAGCGAACCGCCCGGTCTATATCTACTCAGCCATTGCAAACGAGGAAAAGCGCAGCGCGCTGGAAGCCCTGGGCGCCACTGTGATCACCATGCCGAACAAGGCTGGCAAGGTGGATTTGCCCGCGATGCTGCAAGACCTGGGTCGCAGGGAGATCAATGAACTGCACGTGGAGGCGGGATACAAGCTCAATGGCTCGCTGCTGCGCGAGGGATTGATCGATGAATTGCTGGTTTATCTCGCACCCAAGCTGCTGGGCGAGGGCATGGGATTGGCTCAGATGGCCCCTTTGGCGTCACTTGCCGAGGCACATGCCCTCAACTTCCACTCGGTGGACCGGATCGGAGAAGACCTGCGCATCCTCGCGCGCCTGCAGGGGCGCGACAGGTTCTGATGAAAACCCATGCAGTTTGGGGCCCAGAATGTTCCCGGAATCGCAGTCCAACCCGCCCAGTTGCCACACCGTGACTGGCTGGCGTACAAGCCCGTTGAGGCGCGGCACGGATAATCCGGCCCTATGGCTCTTATCACCTTACTGGACGCCCAACTCGCATTTGGGCATGTTGCACTGCTGGATCACGCCGGCTTTTCCCTGGAGACCGCTGAACGGGTTGGCCTGATTGGCCGCAATGGCGCCGGGAAGTCTTCCCTTCTCAAGATCCTGGGGGGACTTGCCAAACCGGACGATGGCTCCTTGCAGGTGCAGCAAGGGGTCCGCATTGCCTTCGTGGCGCAAGAGCCTGTGCTTGACCCTGACGCCACCATTTTCAAAGCGGCATCGGAAGGCCTGCAACGCGTGATCGCCATCCGCGATCAATACCTCTCGGGCGCAGACGGACTGGATCTGGACGCCTTGCAATCGGAGATCGAGGCCTACGATGCCTGGAACTGGGAGCAGCGTGTAGAGGAGACCCTGCAGCGGCTGCATCTGGACCCTGAAGCCATGGTAGGCACCCTCTCGGGCGGCACCAAGAAACGCGTGGCGCTGGCACAGGCGCTGGTCGCGCGCCCTGACGTGTTGCTGCTGGACGAACCCACCAACCACCTGGATCTGGACTCCATCGAGTGGCTGGAAGACCTGCTGCTGGACTTCCCGGGCAGCGTCGTGACCATCACCCACGACCGGTCGTTCCTCGACCGCGTGGCCACCCGCATCGTGGAGCTGGACCGGGGTCAATTGCGCTCCTATCCCGGCAACTTTGCCCAATACCAGATCCAGAAAGAGGAACAGCTGGCGCAAGAGGCCGTGATCGCCGCCAAGGCCGACAAGCTGCTCGCACAAGAAGAAATCTGGATCCGGCGCGGCGTGGAAGCGCGCCGCACCCGCAGCCAGAGCCGCATCAGCCGACTGGAACAGTTGCGCGCCCGGCGGGAGGCCCGCCGCGAAGTGGTGGGCAGCGTGCGCATGGATGTGGCCACCGGAAGTTCCAACGGGTACCAGGGCAAGATCGTGGCGGAACTGCAAGGAGTGAGCAAAGCCTTTGGCGACAAGACCATCGTCCACAACTTCTCCGGGACGATCCTGCGCGGGGACAAGGTGGGCTTGATCGGCCCGAACGGTGCCGGCAAAACCACGCTGCTCAAGATGATTCTGGGCGAATTGCAGGCAGACAAAGGCACCATCCGGCAGGGGGCGAACCTGCAGGTGGCGTACTTTGACCAAATGCGCCACGCGGTGAACCTGGACGCCACGCTCGAGGACTTCATCAGCCCCGGCAGCGAATGGATCGAGATCGGCAACCAGCGCAAACACGTCAAGAGCTATCTGAGCGACTTTCTGTTCTCCCCGGCACGCGCGCACTCACCGGTGCGGTCGCTGTCTGGCGGCGAACGCAACCGCCTGCTGCTTGCCCGGCTGTTCGCCCGGCCCGCCAATGTGCTGGTGCTGGACGAACCCACGAACGACCTGGACATCGACACCCTGGACCTGCTGGAGGAACTGCTCGAAAACTACGAGGGCACCGTGTTCCTGGTCAGCCATGACCGCACCTTCCTCGACAACGTGGTGACCAGCACCATCGCTTTCGAGGGCAAGGGCCTGTGGCGCGAGTACGAAGGCGGCGTGCAGGACTGGTTGCTGCAATCCAAACGCAGTCGGTCTCTGCAGGCGGCTGCGGCAGCACCCGCCAAACCGTCCACGCCGGCAAACTCAGATCCAAACGCGTCGGAGCGCACACCGAGCAAGCCTGTGCAGCTATCAAAAAAGAAGCTGAGTTACAAGGAGCAACGGGAGCTGGATCAGTTACCTGACCTGATCAGTGCGTTGGAAACGGAACAAAAAACCCTCCAGGACGCTCTGGCGGACGGGTCGCTTTTTGGCACGGACCCAGTCCGCGCCAGCGCCATGACGACCCGAGCCGCTGCCATCGATGAAGAACTCATGACGGCACTGGAGCGCTGGACAGCCCTCTCCGAATAGGCGCGCAAGCCAACTCCTGGCAGCCCCCCTGCAAGACGGACGGCACACCACCCCGCAGCCCTTGCGCGCCAAGACGCAGCGTTATGCCGCTGAACAGGGCTTTAAATCCGGTGATGGAGGCGGTCCGTCGTTCCCCGCAATCGGGCGATCAGCGCGGGGGCAATCTGCCCCAGCGGGAGCACCTCATCGGCGGCGCCATGGGCGATGGCCTCGCGCGGCATGCCAAAGACGATGCAGGTCGCTTCGTCCTGCACATAGTTGTAACTGCCTGCGTCTTTCATCTCGCGCATGGCCGTCGCCCCGTCATTGCCCATGCCCGTGAGCATGATGCCGAAGGCATTGCGACCCACCACTGCCGCGGCGGACTTGAAGAGCACCTCGACCGAAGGCTTGTGGCGATTGACCGCAGGCCCATCATCCACCACCGCCACATAGTTCGCGCCACTGCGGGCCACGTGGAACTGTGTACCGCCCGGTGCGATGTAGGCGTGGCCGGGCAGCAGGCGCTCGCCATTCACGGCCTCCTTGACCGTGATCTGGCACAGCCCATTCAGGCGGGCCGCAAAACTGGTGGTGAACCCCGGCGGCATGTGCTGGGTAATCACGATGGCGGGAGAGTCCGCAGGCATCTGGACCAGCACTTCCTTGATGGCTTCCGTGCCGCCCGTGGACGCGCCGATGCAAATGAGCTTTTCGGTGGACAGGCGCCCCAGCAAACCCGCTGCGGGCGGGGCATGGGACACCGAAGCCCCGGCGGCACCGCTGGGGGGTGCAGCGTCGCGCGCGGGCGCACGGCGCACTTGCGCGACGGCGGCGACACGGATCTTGTCCACAATCTGCGTCGCCAATTCATTGAGCCCACTGGCCAGCCCCACGCGCGGCTTGGCCACAAAGTCCACGGCGCCCAACTCCAGCGCCTTCATCGTGACCTCGGCGCCGCGTTCGGTCAGCGTGGAGATCATGACCACCGGCGTAGGCCGCAGCCGCATGAGGCGCCCCAGAAAATCAATGCCATCCATGCGCGGCATCTCGACATCCAGGGTGATGACATCCGGATCCAGTTCGCGAATCATCTCGCGCGCCACCAGGGGGTCATTGGCGGTGCCAATGCACTCCATGTCCCGCTGGCGATTGATGATCTCTGACAGCAGACTACGGACCAGCGCCGAATCGTCCACCACGATCACCCGGATTTTCCTGCTCATTCACTCACACCCTTATCAAAACAGATCGACAGAACCACCCGATGTGGTCTTGGCCACCGTGGCCGCATTGCCGCGGACCTCCTGGGCCACCAGGGCTTCGGGATGGGCATGTGCCAGCCGCTTGACCATGACTTTGCCGGTCACCGGGAAGAAAACCACCTTGCGCGGATAGATATCCAGCACGTCCTCGGAGACGATCGGAATGCGCTCCGTGTGCAAATAGTTCAACACGAAATTGGTATTGCGCTCCCCCACGTTCATCGTGGTGAAGTTGTGCATGACCTGGGCACCCCCAAAAATCTTCGCCTGCATGGTTTCACGGCGGGCACCGAGCTTGAGCATCTCGTTGATCAACAACTCCATGGCGTAGGAACCATACCGCCCTGATGCATCCGCAAGATCGCCGTCGGGCAGCATGAAATGGTTCATGCCCCCGATACGCGCGCGGCTGTCCCACAGGCAGGCAGCAATGCACGACCCCAGCACGGTCATGATGACCATGCTCTCTTCCGACACAAAATACTCGCCGGGCAACACCTTCACCGCGTTGTGCTGAAAGTGGTGATCGAGGTAGAAAAACGCAGCCTCGCCCGGCTTGCGGCTGCGCGCCTTGAGCTCCTGCAGCGACGACTCCCGCGCCGGCGTGCTGCCTGAGGCATAGATGTCGGCGCTCAGCGGCGCAATGCGCGGAGCGCGGCGTCTTTCGGCAGTGCCAGGCACCGCGGCCGCACCGGTGGAAGATGAACCTGTGTAGATGTCGGTCATGGGTGCAAGGTGCTGGGCAACATGGACAGGTCAGCGGCGCTCATACACCGTCTTGCCGCGCAGGGTGAACAGGTCCTTGGACTCGCTGAAATTCTCTGCGTGCCCCACAAACAGCATGCCGCCGGGTTTGAGCACGCGGTGGATTCTTTCGAGCACACGCCGCTGCGTGGGGGCATCAAAGTAAATCATCACGTTACGGCAAAAGACCACGTCAAAGGGCTCCTTGAACGGCCAATCGTCGCGGATGAGATTCACGCTCATGAAGTCGATGGCGCGCCGCAACTCGGGCTTGGCGCGGACCATGCCCGCATTCCCGCCTTTGCCTTTAAGAAAGAACTTCTGCAGGCGCTCAGGGCTCAAGCCCTTGACGCTGTCGAGCCGGTACACGCCCTGCGCAGCCGTGGCCAGCACGCGCGAATCAATGTCGCTGGCCGTCAACTTGAAAGAAGCATTGGCTCCCAGCGCTTCCAGAGCGGTGATCACGATGGAATAGGGCTCTTCACCGGTGGACGCCGCGTTGCACCACACCCTCCAGTTGGTCGATGGCTTGGAGCGCAGGTAGGAGGCAAAGATTTCAAAGTGATGCTGTTCCCGGAAAAATGCCGTGAGGTTGGTGGTCAGCGCGTTGACAAACTCCTGCCACTCCGGCCCATCATGGTTCTCCAGCCAGCCCAGATAGTCGTGAAAACTGGTGTGCCCGGTGTCGCGCAACCTTCGGGACAGGCGGCTGTACACCATCGCGTGCTTGCCATCGTGCAAGCTGATGCCCGCGCGCTGATAGATCAGGGCCTGAACCCGCGCAAAGTCCGCGTTGGTCCAGACGAACTCCCGCCCCTGGGCCAGGGGGCCAGGGGGCGCTGCCGCTACTGCTGCAGCCTGCGCTGGGTCGCCCCTGGACGGCCCTGACCGGGCTGACGCCGAAGCACTGGTGGTTTGGGCCATATTGATCGTCCGAGGGGAAGTCCTGTTCGCTCCAAAAGGCCTGCAAGCCCCGCTCACAGCCTGATGTGCGCCTGAGCCACCACTGGCTGTTGACTGTTGCGCGCCTTATTCGTTGGCGGTTACCAGACCCATGTCCACGCTGGACATGAGTTTTTCGATATCCAGCAAGATCAGCATGCGCTCGCCCACGGATCCCAGGCCCAGGATGCAGCTGTTGTCGATGGCACTCTCGATGTCGGGCGCAGAGCGAATGCTCTCTGGCGTCAGCTCCATCACATCGCTCACGGAATCCACCACGATACCGACCACCCGGTTGCGCAGGTTGAGGATGATGACCACCGTGAAGCTGTTGTAGTCCGTCTGCACGCAGTTGAACTTGATGCGCATGTCCACGATGGGGACGATGGTGCCCCGCAAATTGACCACGCCCTTGATGAAGTCGGGGGCGTTCGCAATGCGGGTGGGCGGCTCGTAGCCACGGATTTCCTGCACCTTCAGGATGTCGATGCCGTACTCTTCCTGGTCGAGGCGAAACGTCAGATATTCACGCGCCCCCGTGGGTGCTGCGTCTGCTGCTTTACCAATCACACTCATGGTGCCTTCTCCTTTCGTGACGGCGCTGCGCCATAGGGCGCTCGCGCCTGAATCTAGTGGCGTGCCCGGCGGACCAAGCCACCCGTGTCCAGAATCAAGGCCACGGTGCCGTCGCCCAAAATGGTGGCGCCCGACACATTGGGCACCTTGCGGTAGTTCGACTCCAGGTTCTTGACCACCACCTGGTGCTGGCCCAGCAACTCATCCACCAGCAGCGCCACGCGGCTGCCGTCAGCCTCCACCACCACCATGATGTTGCTGGACTTGTTGAGATCGAAGCGCGGAACCTGGAATATCTTCTCCAGCGCGATGACCGGCATGTATTCGTCGCGCACCTTCACCAGCTGCGAACCTTGCGCCACCGTGCTGACATCGGCCGGATTGACCTGGAACGACTCGACCACCGACGACAGGGGAAGGATGTACACCTCATCGCCCACGCCCACCGACATGCCATCCATGATGGCGAGCGTCAGCGGCAGGCGAACCGACACCTTCATGCCATAGCCCTCGGCAGAATCGATCTCGACGGAGCCGTTGAGCGCTGCGATGTTCCGCTTGACGACATCCATGCCAACACCACGCCCGGACACATCGGTGACCTCGTCCGCCGTGGAGAAGCCGGGGGCGAAAATCAGCTGCCAGACGTCGGCATCGCTCATTTGCTCTGAGACCTCGATACCCCGCTCCTGGGCTTTGCTGAGGATCTTCTCGCGCGACAGGCCCCGGCCATCGTCGCGCACCTCGATCACGATGGAGCCCCCCTGGTGGGACGCAGACAACGTGATGGTCCCGTGCTCGGATTTGCCCTTGGCCAGGCGATCGGCAGGCATTTCAATGCCATGGTCGCAACTGTTGCGCACCAGGTGGGTCAGCGGGTCGGTGATTTTCTCGACCAGCCCCTTGTCCAGCTCGGTGGCTTCGCCCAAGGTCACCAACTCCACCTTCTTGCCCAGCTTGTTCGCCAGGTCGCGCAACATGCGCGGGAACCGGCTGAACACGATGGACATCGGAATCATGCGAATCGACATCACCGACTCTTGCAAGTCCCGCGTATTGCGGTCCAGGTCCGCCAGCCCGGCCAGCAGTTGCTGGTACGCACCCGCATCCAGCCCCCGGCTGTTCTGCGCCAGCATGGCCTGGGTGATCACCAGCTCGCCCACCAGATTGATGAGCTGATCGACCTTCTTCACGTCCACACGGATGGTCGTGGATTCCATCTGGGCTTGCATCGCGGCCTTGGGCTCTGCTGTGGCCTTGGCTACGGGTTTGGGAGCCTGAGGTGCAGGCACATGAACGGCCTGTGTCACTTCACCGTGCGGTGCGCCCGGAGCTCCATTGAAGAACCCATAAGGGGCTTCGCCGCCGGACGTATCCAAGGCTGCATCCTCCGCGACGCCCGCGGCACCGCCGCCCCCAGCCTCGCGAATGTGGACCTGCTCCTTGGCGACGTGGAAGGCAAACAAATCCAGCAAGTCGTCGTTGGTAGAGGTCGTTTCCACCGCAAAGACCCGCGTATTGGGCTGGTTGCCCGGAACATCGCGGATTGCCCCCAGGCCCGGGATGTCCCGGAACAATTCCTTGATCGCATTGGCTTGCTCGGGGCGATCCAGAGGGCCAATCTGGATTTCCAATTGCCGCGCCTGCCCCGGCGCCGCGGAGGCCGAAGGTGCGGGCGCCGGAGCCGCCACGACGGGCGCCGGCGCCGGTGCTGGCGCCGAAGGAGGCGGCGCAGCCACGGGCGGCGCGGTATCGCCAGGCACCAGCCCTGCAGCCAGGTCACTGATGCGACGAACCAGGGAGGTGGTCGAAACCGCCTCGCCCTGCCCGCCCGCCTGATGGCGCGCCAGCAGGCTGCGGGAGGCGTCGGCAGACTCCAGCAGAACGTCCAC
>DATLGV010000450.1:0-7790 GCA_035540275.1 Acidovorax sp.
CTCCCGATGAGCAGGGCGGGTGTGGCAGATTCTGGCACCGCCGCAAGGCGTCGGGGCGGTTGCCGTGTGACGGATCTATGGTGCTACATATTTGATAGCTGTTCGGGCATGATCATCTAGCGCCTGCGCCTGTTTTTATGCAGATCATGGTGCCGGCGTCCCTGCGTTGCTAAGATGCGGGCCCTTCTTCGCACACAGGCACGGTGACCCATGGATTTGCAGACTTGGCTGGCTTTTTTTGCGGCGTCTTGCCTGATTGCGGTGTCGCCAGGCTCAGGGGCCGTGTTGTCAATGAGCCATGGGCTGTCGTTCGGCGTGCGCAAGACGGGCGCCACCATCCTGGGCCTGCAACTGGGGCTGTTGCTGATTTTGCTGATCGCCGGGGCGGGCGTGGGCTCGCTGCTGCTGGCGTCCGAGGTGGCGTTCAGCACCGTCAAGGTGCTGGGCGCGTGCTACCTGATCTATGTGGGGTTTGCGCAGTGGCGCGCGGGCGACCAATCGCCCGTGCAGGGCGATGAGACCGAGTCGGCCGGCACCTGGCAAAAACGCTGCCTCACGGGCTTTCTGACCAACGCCACCAACCCCAAGGGCATCATCTTCATGGTGGCGGTGCTGC
Organism: Acidovorax sp.; assembly: GCA_035540275.1. Classification (GTDB taxonomy): domain Bacteria; phylum Pseudomonadota; class Gammaproteobacteria; order Burkholderiales; family Burkholderiaceae_C; genus Acidovorax. The sequence continues at coordinate 617 of DATLGV010000450.1, forward strand.
CCCAGTTCATGACCGACACGCGCCCGCTGTGGACGCAGCTGCTGGTGATGGCTGCCACCACCGTGACGGTGGACGTGGTGGTCATGCACGGCTACGCTGCGGGGGCCAGTGCCCTGCGCCGCCTGATGCGCAGCGCCCGGGCCGTGCGGGCGCAGAACCGCGTGTTCGGCGGTTTGCTGATGGCGGTGGGGGCGGGGCTGTTCTTCGTCAAGCGCGGCGCTCAGCACGCCTGAGGCGGCTGCGGCACCGCTGGGGTGTCAGAGGATGCTTCTCATTTTATAGCTGCTAGCGCTTGTGAATATTGCGCTTGAGGCTGATTTGGCTTGTATTTTCATGGACCTGCAGATTCCAAGGAGCTTGTCATGCCAGTAGTTGTTGTCGCCAACCCGAAGGGCGGAGTGGGCAAGTCCACGCTGTCCACCAACATCGCGGGCTACTTTGCCAGCCAGGGGCACTCCGTGATCCTGGGCGACACCGATCGGCAGGAGTCCGCCCGGCTGTGGCTGGGCCTGCGCCCGCCCGCTGCGCGCCCGATCGGCAGCTGGGACACCAGTTCGGACGTGATCAGCCGCCCGCCCAAGGGCACGACCCACGCGGTGCTCGACACGCCCGCCGGCCTGCACGGCTGGCGCCTGAATGATGTGCTCAAGCTGGCCGACAAGGTCATCGTGCCGCTGCAGCCCAGCGTGTTCGACATCTTTGCCACGCGGGCCTTTCTGGACCAGCTGGCCGAGCACCGCCACGCCGCCGGGGTGCCCGTGGGCATCGTTGGCATGCGGGTGGACGCGCGCACCAAGGCGGCCGAGCAGCTGCACCACTTTGTGGACAGCCTGGGGTTTCCGGTGCTGGGCTATCTGCGCGACACGCAGAACTACATCCACCTGGCAGCGCACGGCCTCACGCTGTTTGACGTGGCTCCCGGCCGCGTGGGGCGCGACCTGGAGCAGTGGCAGGGGATCTGCACGTGGCTCAATTCTTGAAGGACAGCGTGAAGCACGACGTACATCCACTCCCCCGGGAAAACACCTGTCACCCGGCAGACAAGGCGCGCCAGAGCGCGGGGCTACATTGCAACGATGAAAATCTTCCGCTCTTATTCCGAAGTCAGCGCCTGCGTGGGCCAGGAGGTCGCCGTGACCGACTGGATCACCATCACGCAGGAACAGGTCAACCTGTTCGCCGAGGCCACGGGCGACCACCAATGGATCCATGTGGACCCCGAGCGTGCCAAGGCCGGGCCGTTTGGCGCGCCCATCGCGCATGGGTTTCTCACGCTGTCGCTGATTCCCAAGTTCTTCGAGGCGGGCCTCACGATCGAGGGGGCGCGCATGGGCGTGAACTACGGACTCAACAAGGTGCGCTTCACGGCGCCGGTGCCCGTGGGCAGCCGCTTGCGCGCGCGGCTTACGCTGCAGGCTGCCGAGCCCGTGGCGCCCGATGGCATGCAGATGACCTGGCTGGTGACCGTGGAGCGCGAGGGCAGCGACAAGCCGGTGTGCGTGGCCGAGTCTTTGGCGCGCAACTTCGGCGCCCCAGCCTGAGCCGGGTCGCCATCGGGCAGGAGGTCTGAACCATGGACCGCCTGCAAGCCATGAAAATTTTCGAGCGCGTGGTGGAAGAGGGTGGCTTTGCCGCCGCCGCCCGCGCCATGGACATGTCGCCCCCCGTGGTCACCCGCATGGTGGCCGAGCTGGAGCAGCACCTGGGCACGCGCCTGCTGCAGCGCACCACCCGCAAGCTGGCGCTGACCGACGCGGGCGAGTCGTACCTGCAGCGCGTGCGCGCCATCCTGCACGAGATCGACGACGCCGAGGCCGCCGCTGCCGCCAGCACGCGCGATCTGCGCGGCACCATCCGCATCGTGGCCGCGCCGGTGCTGGCCACGAACTTTCTGGCGCCCATGGTGGCGGTGTGGCATGCGCACTATCCCAAGCTCATGCTGGACATCAGCATGGACGCCTATGCCGCGAGCCGGGTGGACGAGTTCGATGTGACCATCATGGTGGCGGGCGAGGACTTTGACGCCAACATCGTCGCGCGCCCTCTGGTGCAGGGCGAGGCGATCGTGGTGGCGTCCCCCGACTACCTGGAGCGCCGGGGCATTCCGCGTGAGCCGCAAGACCTGGTGCACCACGACTACCTGCGCGACTCGAGCGCGCCCGTGCGCCTGCAGTCAGGGCCCGGCCGCAAGCTGCGCCTGCAGTCGCTGCGGGCGGACGTGCCGGACGAAGAAGTGGACGCACCGGCGGTGTTGCAGTCCGTCAGCACCGAGCTGCTGATGCGCGCCGCTGTGGATGGTGCAGGCGTGGCCGTCACCTCGCGCCTGCTGGCCGAGGAGCACCTGGCCCGGGGCGAGCTGGTCCATATCCTGCCGGGCTGGATCTTCTCGCGCTACACGATCTACGCGGCCTTGCCCTCGGGCCGCATGCTGCCCGCGCGCACGCGGGTGTTTCTGGACTTCCTGACTGAACACGTGCCCCGCGCCATGGCGGAAAAGTCCGGCCAGCTCAGTTGAGCTGCGCGAACCCGCTGATGATCGTGCCCTCGGGCTCGACCATCACCTGTCCGTCGGGCATGGCAAAGCTGTTCTGCCGCCAGGCCTCGAACACGGTCACCGCCACCGCGTTGGACAAATTGAGGCTGCGCTGCCCCGGCACCATGGGCAGGCGCAGGCGCTGGGCGGGCGGAAAGCTCTCGCGCAGCTCGGCCGGGAGGCCTCGGGTTTCAGCCCCAAACACCAGCCAGTCGCCGGGCAGGAAGCAGGTGGAGTGCACGGGCTGCGAGCCGTGCGTCGTCATCGCGAACATGCGCGTCGGGTCGGGCTGCGCATCCCGCAAAAAGGCGGTCCAGCCGCTGTGGCGTTGCACCTGCGCGTATTCGTGGTAGTCCAGTCCCGCGCGCCGCATCTGCCGGTCTTCCATCGAGAACCCCAGGGGCTCGATCAGGTGCAGCGTGCAACCCGTATTGGCCGCCAGGCGAATCACGTTGCCGGTGTTGGGCGGGATCTCCGGCTCGACGAGAACAATATGGAACATTCCTGCATTGTCATCGTTGCACCCGTGAGTTGAGCAACCGCTCGTAATTAAAAGTATCCCTTTGGTACCTGTTGGGTACCTGTTTGGGGCTTTTCAGTCCCGCCCCGTGCGTGCCAGCACAGCGGCCGTGACATGCGCCACCCCCGCCTCGCGCAACGCCAGGGTGGCTGCGTGCAGCGTGGCGCCGGTGGTCATCACATCGTCGATCAGTACCACCCGCTGGCCGCGCAGGGCGGCCACGCGGGCAGGCTCGATGGCAAAGGCGCCGCGCAGGTTGAGCAGCCGCTGCGCCCTGGGCAGGCCGCTTTGTGCCTCGGTGGCGTGCAGGCGCAGCAGGCTGTGGCAGTCTGCCTTGGCGCCAGCCAGTTGCCTCGCCAGCAGGGCAGACTGGTTGAAGCCCCGTTCGCGCAGGCGCTCGGTGGACAGGGGCACCGCCAGCACGCGGTCGGCCGCATCCAGCGCCGGCTCCATCCACGGCGTGCTGCGCATGAGCGTGGCCAGGGCCCTGGCCCATCCCGGGTCTCCGTGAAACTTGAACTGCACCAGCGTGTCGGCCCAGGGGTAGGCGTAGTCCACGGCGGCAACGCAGGCATCGAAGCTGGGCGGGTTCTGCAGGCAGGCGCCGCAGACAGTGACCCCGTGGGGCACCCGCAGGGCGCAGCGCTGGCAGCGCGTGGCGGGCTGGGCGAACCGCGCCACGCAGGCATTGCAGACGCGCTGCGACGGCCAAGCGTGGCACACGGCGCACTGGCTGGGCACTTTGTCCGCCCAGGCGTGGAGAGGGCGTGAAATCCCTGGCAAACCCGAAAAGAGCATGAGTCAATATACTCGCGCGTCCTTCTGCACCGCCCATGTCCTCCGAGCGCCCCCCCACCATCGACCCCGTTGCCGCAGCCCGCTGGCATGCCGCGGCACCCGCTGCGTCCCCCTGGCTGCATGAAGAAGTGGCCCGCCGCATGGAGGACCGCCTGCAGTGGATTCGCCAGGCCCCTGCGTCCTGGTGCCATTGGGACCCGGTGCGTGGCGGCTTGCAGGCGCATGGGCTGGTGAGTGCTCGCTACCCGCAGGCGCGTTGCCAGGTGTACGAAACCAGCGCCCACTGCGAACCCGTCGCACGGCAGGCCCTGGCCAAACCGTGGTGGAGCCCCGCCCGTTGGGGCGCAGGGGCCCTGCAGATGGGCCCGCCCGCAGACGCCAGCGTGCACATGCTGTGGTCCAACATGGCGCTGCACATGGCGGCCGACCCGCAAGACCTGATCGGTCGCTGGCACCGTGCCCTGGCGGTGGACGGCTATCTGATGTTCTCGTGTCTCGGGCCGGACACCCTGCGCGAGCTGCATGGCGTGTATGCCGCCATGGGTTGGCCACCGGCGGGCCATGCCTTCACCGACATGCATGACTGGGGGGACATGCTGGTGCACGCGGGGTTTGCAGAGCCCGTGATGGACATGGAGCGCATCACGCTCACGTTTGCCACACCCGAGCGGCTGGTTCAAGAGCTGCGCGAGCTGGGTGTCAATTTGCACCCTGATCGCTTTCCCTCATTGCGCGGACGGCGCTGGCGCGACAAGCTCTACCAAGTGCTGTTCGAGCGCCTGGCCGATCCGGCCCGGGAGGGTCAGCTGGCACTGACTTTTGAAATCATCTATGGCCATGCCTTCAAGCCTGCCCCCCGGGTGCGTGTCAGCTCCAGCAGCGCGGTGTCGCTGCAGGACATGCGCGCCATGTTGCGCAAGGGCGGCAAAGAGGCCTAGCCTGTAACGGCCTGTCAATGACTTGGAACAAGGCGCGCTACAATTCTTGGTTATTGAGATTTCGGGCATCTTCCCGCGCAATCTGGCAGGCTGTGCCTGTTGTGCCCAAGGCGCAACGTGTGCTGCAGTCGGCAGTCTGGTGAGCACTCACGGTGACGGGCTTGGTTTTTCGTTTTGCCACGGTGTCGGGTCAACGCGTTGACTGGCGTCTGGTTCGCAATTGCTCGGTCACGCCGACGCAATTGGGCTGGATGTACCTGTCGCTGTGTGTGGTGTCCCTGGGGATCGCGACGTGCTTCTGGATGCTCGGCGCCCACCTGGTGATGCCCTTTGCGTGGCTCGAAATCTTGGCGGTAGGGATTGCGTTCGCCATGTACGGTCGCCATGCGGCGGATGGCGAGAGGATTTCACTGCAGGGCTCGCGCCTTGTGGTGGAGCTGGAGACAGCAGGCAGGCTGGAGCGCGCGGAGTTTGACCGGAGCCGGGTTCGTGTAGAGCCCAAGACGGGGGACCACTCGCTGATCACGCTGTCTGCACAGGGCCGTTCGGTGGAGGTGGGGCGCTACGTGCGCCCAGAGCTCCGGCCGGCCCTGGCATCGGAGATCCGCATGGCCTTGCGCGCTGCCTGACCCCACGCAGGCGCGCGGAAGGGATTGGTTAAATTGAGGCTTAGAAGTAAGTGAGAACTATGAAGAGCATTTCCAACAAGCTGGCTTCTCTGCTGCTGATTGCCGGTGCATGGGTGGGCTCCGCAGCCCATGCCGTTCAGGACCTGCCTGGCGGCCCTGCAGTCAACCAGCTGAACCTGGCGCCGCCCGTCACCAAGATCGCAGAAGAGCAGCATTTTCTGCACTGGATGATGCTGATCATCTGCACGGTGATCTTTGTGGCAGTGTTCTCCGTGATGTTCTACTCGATCTGGAAGCATCGCCGCTCCAAGGGCGCGAAGGCTGCCAACTTCCACGAGTCGGTGACGGTCGAAGTGGTCTGGACCATCGTTCCGTTCATCATCGTGATCCTCATGGCCTTGCCCGCCACCAAGGTGCTGGTCGCCCAGAAGGACACCACCAATGCCGACCTCACGATCAAGACCACGGGTTACCAGTGGAAGTGGGGCTATGACTACATCACGGGCGAAGGCGAAGGCCTGGCGTTCATCTCCACGCTGGACAGCAGCCACCGTGTGATGTCCGACAGCGGCAACGTCAAGGACGCCCCCGCCAACTACCTGCTCAAGGTGGACAACCCCATGGTGGTGCCGGTCAACAAGAAGATCCGCATCATCACCACGGCCAACGACGTGATCCACGCCTTCATGGTGCCTGCCTTCGGCATCAAGCAGGACGCGATTCCTGGCTTCGTGCGTGACACCTGGTTCCGTGCCGAGAAGATCGGCGACTACTACGGCCAGTGCGCCGAGCTGTGCGGCAAGGAACATGCCTACATGCCCATCCACGTGAAGGTGGTGTCCGCCGAGGACTACACCGCCTGGGTGGCTGAACAGAAGAAGAAGGCCGCGGCCAAGCTGGACGACCCCACCAAGGTGTGGGCGCTGGACGACATCCTCAAGCGCGGCGAGAAGGTGTATGCGGCCAACTGCGCTGCCTGCCACCAGGCCAACGGCAAGGGCGCTGGCCCCATCAAGCCCCTGGACGGCGCTGCCGTGGTGCTGGATGCCGACCATGCCAAGCAGATCCAGGTCCTGCTCAAGGGCCAGAACAACGGCACCATGCCTGCATGGGCGCAGCTGAGCGACACCGACATCGCCGCCGTGGTCACCTATACCAAGAACAACTGGTCCAACAAGACCGGCCAGCTGGTGCAGCCCGCTGAAGTTCTGGCCCAGCGTGGCAAGTAATCATCGCCCCATCGTATTGAGGAATTCACCATGAGCGCAGTACTCGACAACCACGGGCACGCTGGCGACCACGCACACGACGGCCACGACCACCACGGCCCCACCGGCTGGCGCCGCTGGGTGTTTGCCACCAACCACAAAGACATCGGTACGCTGTACCTGCTGTTCTCGTTCACCATGCTGATGGTCGGCGGCATCCTGGCCCTGCTGATCCGCGCCGAGCTGTTCCAGCCCGGCCTGCAACTGGTGAACCCCGAGCTGTTCAACCAGCTCACCACCATGCACGGCCTGATCATGGTCTTCGGCGCGATCATGCCGGCCTTCGTGGGCTTTGCGAACTGGATGATCCCGCTGCAGATCGGCGCTTCCGACATGGCTTTTGCGCGCATGAACAACTTCAGCTTCTGGCTGATGATTCCTGCCGCGCTGATGCTGGTCAGCTCGTTCTTCATGCCCGGTGGCGCCCCCGCCGCCGGCTGGACGCTGTACGCGCCGCTGACGCTGCAGATGGGCCCCTCGATGGACGC
>DATLGV010000451.1:0-3569 GCA_035540275.1 Acidovorax sp.
TCGCCCGCGCACGGCATGTGGATGCGGTGGTAGTCGCGCGGGCTCAGATAGAGCGTTGCGAAATGGCCGTTGTCAAAACGGGCCGCAGCAGCGGCGTCGCCACCCACCAGGGCGGTGGTGGAGTAGGTGTGCCCCTTGGCCTGAAAGACCTGGTCCTTGGCGATGGGGCCGAACTGGCTGATGGCGCCATCCACGGGGCAGATCAAATCAGCCTGGGCCAGTGGGCGGGCACCGGGCTTGAGCGCGCGTGTGAAGAAGTCGTTGAACGAGGTGTAGCTGGCGATGTCGGGGTTGGCCGCCTCGGCCATGTTGACGTGGTAGCGGCCGACGAACCAGCGGATCACCGAGGTCGTGAGGCCGCCGAGGCGGGCCGATGCAAACTTGCCAGCCAGGGTGGTCAGTGCCTGCTTGGGCAGGAGGTATTGCGGCAGAACTGCCAGGCGATCAGACACGGGCGAACCCCTCAAAGACGAAAGCGGACGATTCTATCGGCGGGGCGCCATCGCCCGCACGGGGTCATACCCCGAGGTACTGCTCCAGCAGCAGGGGCTGCGCATGCAGGGCGTCCGAGCTGCCGTCAAACACCACCTGGCCCTTGACCAGGATGACGTTGCGGTCGGTGATCTGCGTGACGTGCTTCCAGTTCTTGTCCACGATCACGCTGCTGATGCCGCTGTCCTTGATGAGGCTGCAGATGCGCCAGATCTCGCGCGCGATCAGCGGCGCCAGGCCTTCGGTGGCTTCGTCGAGGATGAGCACGTCAGGGTTGGTCATCAGCGCGCGGCCGATGGTGAGCATCTGCTGCTCGCCGCCGCTGAGCTGCTGGCCGCCATGGCCCAGGCGCTCTTTCAGGCGCGGAAAGGTCTCCAGCACGCGCTCGTAGGTCCAGTCGCGCTGGCCGCGTGTGCCCGCGCGGGCGGCCATCTGCAGGTTCTCGACCACGCTCAGGTTGCCGAAGATGCCCCGGCCCTCGGGCACGTAGGCAATGCCCAGCCGGGCCACCTCGTAGGGCGGTTTGCCCGTCATGTCGCGGCCCGCCACGGCCACGCTGCCCGAGCGGGGCTTGACCAGGCCCATCAGCGACTTGAGCAGGGTGCTCTTGCCCATGCCGTTGCGGCCCATGAGGCCGATGGTCTCGCCCCGGCCCACGGTGAAGTCAATGCCGTGCAGGATGTGGCTGCTGCCGTAGAAGGTGTGGATGCCCTTGGCATCGATCCATGGAGTGGTCATGTCAGTGGTCCTCCCCCAGGTAGGCTGCCTGCACGGTGGCATCGGCGCGCACCTCGGGCGGTGTGCCATGGGCAATCACCTCGCCATTGACCATCACCGTCAGGCGATCGGCCAGCGCAAACACGGCATCCATGTCGTGCTCGACCAGCATCATGGCGTGGGCGGGCTTGAGGCGCTGCAGCAACTCCACCATGCGCTCGGCCTCGGCCACGCCCATGCCGGCCAGGGGCTCGTCGAGCAGCAGTACCTGGGGCTCGGTGGCCAGGGTCATGGCAATTTCCAGCTGGCGCTGCTCGCCGTGGCTCATGGCTCCCGCAATGGCCGTGCGCCGGTCTTTGAGGCCTGACAGCTCGATAGCGCTTTCAAGACGTGCGCTGGTTGCTCTGTTCTTGATAGTGTCCGAGCGGGTGTCCTGCCACCAGCGCCAGGGGTTCCAGGGCTGCTGCGCATCGCGCGACTGGGCCGCCAGGCGCACGTTTTCGTGCACGGTGAGCGGCAGGAAGATGTTGGTCTTCTGGTAGCTGCGGCCCAGGCCCTGGCGCGAGATGCGTTCGGGCGCCCAGCCGGTCACATTGGTGCCGCCCAGCAGCACCTGGCCCGAGGTGGGGGGCAGGTCGCCCGAGAGCAGGTTGGTCAGCGTGGACTTGCCTGCGCCGTTGGGGCCGATCACCGCATGGATCTTGCCCCGCCACAGGTCCACCGAGACCCCATTGACGGCGGCCAGGCCGCCAAAGCGTTTGGTCACCTTCTGTGCAGACAACAGGACTTCAGCCATGGTGCGATCCCTCCGAGGCCTTGGCTGCGCCCCGCTGCGCAAACATGCCCAGCAGCCCGCGCGGTGCTGCCACCACCACCAGCACGATGAAGCCGCCCATCAGCAGTTGCCAGTGTTTGCTGATGTCCTTGAACACGTGCAGCAGGTACTCGAAGGCAAACGCACCCACGATGGCGCCTGCAAAGTTGCCCATGCCGCCCAGGATGACCATCATGATGGCGTGAGCGCTCATGTGAAAGCCCATCAGCTCGGGGTTCACATAGCCGGTCTGCGCGCCCCACAGGTAACCTGCCAGGCCTGCCAGCGCCCCGGCGATGGTGAAGGCGGTGAGCTTGTAGTCCCGCGTGCCAAAGCCCATGGCGCGCATGCGGTGCTCGTTGATGCGAATGCCTGCCAGCGCGCGGCCCAGCGGGCTCCACAGCAGGCGGCGCAGCAGCACATACACCAGCACCACCAGCGTCAGCGTGAAGTAGTAGAAGGTCTTGCGCCCCTCCAGATCGAACGGCAGCCAGCCGAACAGCGACGCATCAGGCCGGAAGTTGATGTACAGGCCGTCCGATCCCCCCAGCACCTTGTTGTCGAAGAACAGGTAGAAGACCATCTGCGCAAAGGCCATGGTGACCATGATGAAGTAGATGCCGTGGGTGCGCACCACAAAGAACCCGATCACCAGCGCCACCAGGCCGGACACAGCCACTGCGAGCGGCAGCGACCACCACAGGCTGACCGGCATGTCCGCCGGGGTGAGAAAGGCGAGGGCGTAGCCTGCCACGCCAAAGTACGCCGCGTGGCCCAGTGATACCAGCCCGGTCACGCCCTGCAGCAGATCCAGGCTCATGGCAAAGATGGCCATGATCATCATGCGGGTGACCATCTGTACATAAAAGTCGCTGCCCCCCACAGGGAACAGCAGCAGCGCAGCCAGCCCCAGTGCCAGGGCGAACTGCACGCTGCGCGGCAGCACTTCGATATTGGCGCGCGGGGTGCTCATGGGTTGCCGCCGGGCCGCCCCAAGGCGGCGAAGGCCCCCCTGGGGGGCGGCGAAATACACGAAGTGACGAGCGTGGGGGTAGTCATTGTTTGAAGAGGCCTTCGGGTTTCCACAGCAGCACCGCCGCCATCAGCATATAGACCAGCATGCCCGCTGCCTGCGGCAGCAGCACCTTGCCAAACGTATCGACAAAGCCCACCAGCAGCGCAGCAATGAGCGCACCGCGTACCGAACCGATGCCACCGATCACCACCACCACAAAACACATGATGAGCACCGATGAGCCCATGTTGGGATACACGCTGGACACCGGTGCCGCCACCATGCCGGCGACGGCCGCCAGGCCCACGCCCAGGGCGAAGACGATGGCATGGATGAGCTTGATGTTCACGCCCAGCGACTCGGCCATGTCGCGGTTGAAGGCGCCGGCGCGGATCTTCATGCCCAGGCGGGTCTTAGAGATCAGCAGGTACAGGGCCACGGCCAGCGCGATGCACACACCCGATATGAACAGCCGGTAGACCGGATAGGAGAGGGTGTCGGTGAGCGGAATCGACCAGTCCAGCACCTTGG
>DATLGV010000452.1:0-9955 GCA_035540275.1 Acidovorax sp.
GGTGCGGCCTCCGGTGCCGCTGCCTGGGCCTGGGCCGGCGCCACGGAGGGCAGCTCAATGCATACGCGGGTGCCCTGTCCCGGCGCTGACTCCACCTGCACGACGGCGCCAATGCGCTGGGCCCGCTCGCGCATGATGCCCAGGCCCACGTGCAGCGAATCGGGCGGCACGGAGGAGGCGTCAAAGCCGCTGCCGTTGTCCTGCACCTCGAAGCGCCAGCGTGGATGGCGGTGCACCAGCACATCGACCCGCGTGGAGCCTGAATGCTTGCGCACGTTCGACAGCGCCTCCTGCACCATGTGCAACACCTGGATCTGCACGTCCTGCGCCAGCGGCAGGCCGTGGCCCACCATGCCCAGCGTGGTGGCCATGCCGGTCTGGTGCTCAAACTTGGACAGCGTGGCGCGCAGCGCGGACTCGATGTCTTCCTCGCTGGTGCGCGTGCGAAAGTGCACCAGCAGCTCGCGCACGTCGGCATAGCACTCGCGCACGCCCACATCCAGCTCGCCGATGCTGCGGTCGCGCTTGGTGTCGTCACCGCGGGCCACCGCATCGCGCAGCAGCTGGGTCTGAATCTTGAGGAAGGCCAGCGACTGGGCGATCGAGTCGTGCAGCTCGCGCGCCAGCAGGCTGCGCTCCTCGGCCACCGCCGCCTCGCGCTCCAGCGCCGTGGCGCGCAGGCCCTCCATGGCACTGGCCAGGTGGCGCGTCATGGCTTCGAGCAGGTCGCGCAGCTCGTCGGTCAGCTCCACCGGCGAGCGGAAAAACAGGTCCACCTCGCCCAGTAGGCGCTGCTGCATCAGCACCGGGATGGTGACCATGGTTTCAAACCCGGCGTTACGGCAGTGCGGCAACGCGACTTCCGTGGACGGCGTGATGGGGATCACCCGCGTGCGCGCCTGGGCCTGGGGCTGGCCGCACAGGCAGCTGCCGGTGTGCAGGCAATGCTCGCCCTCGGCCATGGCGGCGGGCAGGCCGTCGCCCGCCAACAGCACATAGCGCTCGTTGGCTTCGTTGGACCAGCGCACGGCCACCGCGTCTGCGCCCGCCACCCGGCGGATCTGGCGCACAAAGCCCTGTGCCAGCAGCTCCAGGCTGCTGGCCGTGCTGGCCAGCGCACTCACCTCGTACAGCGCGGCCAGGCGCTGGTTCTGCACGGCGACGCTGGCGGTTTTCTCGCGCACCTTGTGCTCCAGCTCATCGTGCGACGCCTGCAGCGCATGTGCCATGAGGTTGAAGCCCGCCGAGAGCTGACCGAACTCGTCATCGGTATCGACCGGCAGGCGCGTACCCAGCTCGCCCTGGCGCAGGCTGACCTGGGCCTGCTGCAGGCGCGCCACCGGGTTGATGACCAGCAGATAGCTCATCACCATGAAGGTCACGGCGGCCACGATGGCCAGCGCCATCATGAACAGCTGGAACAGGTGCAGCGCCGCGGTCCAGCCTGCGATCTGGACCTCGATGGCGTCCACAAAACCATCGACCTGCTGCACGAAGGCGTCGGCCTGCGCCAGGATCTGTGCGCGGTCGGGGGGCAACGCACTCACCCAGTCCGAGCGGGCCTGGGCCCACCGGGCCCGGATGCCATCGAATCGGGTGCGCGTCTCGTCGCTCCAGGGCACCGCCAGCGGGCGCGACGGGTCGCCGGTGCGCAGCAGGTCCAGGCTGGCGTCGAACTGGCGTGCGCGGTCCTGCACGGCGTCGGGCGGCTCGGTCTGCAGCACCAGCACCATGCGCAACATGTTCATGCGCAGGCGGCCCGCCTCGTTGACGGCCGCAGCGCCGCCTTCGAGCTTCCAGGTCACCCAGAGCGTCAGGCCGATGGACACCAGGGCCACCAACAGGAAGCCGGCACCCATGGCCAGGAGCTTGGTGGAAAGGGAGGGTTTGGAGCGCATGGCGCAGTGTAGGCAAGGGGTTTTGTGCGGTTCTTGACTTACGTCAAGTGCGCGCCCGCTAGCATGGCCGGATGCAAACGCCGCGCCTTCCCGTCCTCCAGTCGGCCCTCCACACCACCCGTGCCCCGTTCTGGCGCCCGGTGTCCACAGTCCTGGCCGGGGCCTGCCTGGCCACCCTGGCAGGCTGCACGGGCCCTGCCCTCCAGGCCACTCTGTCCCCGTCCACACCGCCTGCCGCTGTGGTGCCCGCTGCAGCCTGGCCGGAGCGCCTGCAGCAATGGCTCCCCGCCGACGTGCTGCTGTTGGGCGAACAGCACGACGCCCCGGACCACCAGCGCCTGCAGCGCGAGACGGTGGCCTGGCTCGCCAGCCGGGGCCAGCTTGCAGCCCTGGTGATGGAAATGGCCGAGCGGGGACACAGCACCCGGGGCCTGCCGCGCGATGCCAGCGAGGCGCAGGCCCAGGCCGCCCTGCAGTGGAACGACGCGGCCTGGCCCTGGAAGGCCTATGGCCCGGTGGTGATGGCCGCCGTGGGCGCCGGGGTGCCGGTGCTGGGCGGCAACCTGCCCCGCACGGACATGCGCGCCGCCATGGCCGACACCGCCCTCGACCAGCACCTGCCCGCCCCGGCGCTGGCGCAGCAGTACCAGGCCATACGGGACGGCCACTGCGGGCTGCTGCCCGAGTCGCAAATCGCGCCCATGGCCCGTATCCAGATTGCCCGCGATGCCAGCATGGCACGGACGGCCCAGGAGACGCTGCGCCCTGGCCAGACGGTGCTGCTAGTGGCGGGCGCTGGCCATGTGCTGCGCCACCTGGGTGTGCCGACGCATTGGTCCGCCCATCTGGTGTCCAAAGTGGTGATAGCGCAGGTGGAACATGCGCCAGCCGCTATCGAATCAGGTGCAGGTACAGGCGCAGGCGCAGGTACAGGCGCAGATGCCGTGGTCCCGACCCCGGCGCTGCCCCCGCGCGATGTGTGCGCAGAGTTGCGCGAGCAGTGGCGCCCTGCGCCACCGGGTCCGAAGGACTGACGCGCCGTTTCAGCCCTGAGCGGCGCCGGCAGGCCCGGCCTGCGCGCGCAGCAGCGCCACAAAATCATCGGCAGGCAGGGGACGGCTGCACAGGTAGCCCTGGTAGGCATCGCAGCCGCGCGCGCGCAAGAAGGCCAGTTGCCCCTCGGTCTCCACCCCCTCGGCCAGCACCGACAGGCCCATGCTGTGCCCCATGGCGATGATGGCGGCACTGATGGCCATGTCGTCCTCGCTCTGCGGTATGTCGCGGATGAAGCCCTGGTCGATCTTGAGCACGTCGATGGGAAACCGCTTGAGCTGCGCCAGCGACGAATAGCCCGTGCCGAAGTCGTCCACCGCCATGCGCACCCCCAGCTCGCGCAGGCGCACCAGCACCTGGCGGGCTTCCTCGGTGCGCTCGGCCAGGGCGGTCTCGGTGATCTCCAGCTCCAGCAGCGCAGCCGGAAAGCCTGTGGCCTGCAGCGCGGCCGCCGTGCATCCGGCCAGGTCGGTCAGGTGGAACTGGCGCGGCGACACGTTCAGTGCCAGGGTCAGCGCAGGCAGCCCCGCATCGCGCCACTGCTGGCCCTGGCGGCAGACCTCGCGCACCACCCACTCACCCAGCGGGCCGATGACGCCCGAGGTCTCGGCCACCGGGATGAAGCGGGCAGGCGAGATCAGCCCCTCCTGCGGGTCGTTCCAGCGCACCAGGGCCTCGGCGCCCTGGATGCGCCCGGTGGCAATGTCGATCTGGGGCTGGTAGTACATCTGCAGGTGGCCCTGGGCCAGGGCCAGGCGCAGGCGCGATTCCAGCTCCAGCCGCTCGCGGGCGGCCTGGGTCATGGCCTCGTGAAAGAAGCACCAGGCGCCCCGTCCGCGCGCCTTGGCGCCATACACCGCCGCGTGGGCCCCCTGCAGCAGCAGTTCGCTGGTGCTGGCGTGCTCGGGGAACATGCAGATGCCCACGCTGACGCCCGCCACCACCTCCAGCCCGTCGGGCGAGCGCCAGGGCTCGGCCACGGCGCGGATCAGGTGGCGCGCCACGGCGGCGGCACCGTCGGCGTGGCGCAGGTGGCGCGCCACCACGGCCAGCTCGTCACCGGCCATGCGACCCAGCACATCCCCGGGCCGCAAGGCCGACTGCACCTGGCGTGCGATGTGCTTGAGCACCTCGTCGCCGGTGGCGTGGCCGTAGCTGTCGTTCACGTCCTTGAAGCGGTCCAGGTTGAGCAGCAGCACGGCAATGCGCTCGCCGCTCACCTGCGCCTCCTGCACCGCCAGCTCCAGCTGGTGCCCGAACCAGGTGCGGTTGGACAGGCCGGTGAGCGGGTCGTTGTGCGCCAGAAATTCCAGCTGGCGCTGCTGGGCCTTTTCTTCGGAGATGTCGGTGAACATGCACACGTAGTGCGTGATCTCGCCCGCCGGGTCGCGCACGGCCGACAGGGACATGTGCTCCGGAAAGATCTCGCCGTTCTTGCGGCGGTTCCAGATCTCGCCCTGCCAGTACCCGGTCTCGGTCAGCGCGGACCACATGGCTTCATAAAAGGCCTGGTCATGGCGGCCCGACTTGAACACGCGGGGCGTCTTGCCCAGCAGTTCTTCCTCGGTATAGCCCAGCAGCCGCGTGAACGCAGCGTTGACCGACAGAATGCGGCTGTGGGCATCGGTCACCACCACGCCTTCCATGGTGTTGTCCACCACGGTGGCCGCCAGGCGCTGGCGGGCCTCGCTGCGCTGCAGCGCGGCGCGCGCGGCCTTGATCTCGTCGAGGTCCTGCACCACGCACACCAGGTGCGCAGGCTCGTCGCCCACTTCGGGCGCCAGTGTCACGGTGCACAGCACGGGCACCCGGCGGCCGTTGTCCAGCCGCAGGCAGTGGCGCTCGCCCACATAGTGGTCGATCTCGCCGGCCAGCAGGCGCTCCAGCTGCGACGCGGCCCAGTCGCGGTCCTGGGCGATCATGACATCGCGAAAATTGAGGCCCCGCGTCTGCGCGGGCGTGGCCCCCAGCAGGTCGCACAGGCGGGTGTTGGCCCACAGAAAGCGGCCGTCCAGCGCCACCCGCGCAAACCCGGCCGGCGCGTGGCGCACGATCTGCGTCAGCTCCTGCGCCATGGCCATGCGCACCTTTTCGGCACGGCGCATGCGCCGCAGCAGCCACCAGGCCAGGCCGCTGGTCAGCGCCACATAGCCCCAGCCCTTCCAGGTCTGAAAACGGGTCAGCAGGACCGGGTCGCTCACCCAGTGCGCCAGCAACACGTCGCCCGCAAACACCCAGGCCACCCCCAGCACCAGGTACAGCAGCATGCCCCGCCAGGGGAGCAGTGATGAGGCATAGCCCTCGTTACCCATTGCGCTTCCTGCGCTCCTTCTTTCTTGGTTCCACGGTTTCACGGCCTCGGGTCCTTGCTGCGACAATGGCGCAGCTATGACCCATGCCTACATCCTTACCCTGTCCTGTCCCGATCGCCTGGGGCTGGTGCATGCCGTCTCGGGCTTCTTGCTGGAGCACGGCGGCAACATCGAAGAAGCCGCGCAGTACAACGACCACGCCACGGGCCTGTTCTTCATGCGGGTGCAGTTTGCCTGCGACCAGCATGACCATGCAACGCTGAAAACACGCCTGGCCAGCTTTGCCGAGCCCTACAACATGCACTGGAGCCTGCACGCCACGGCAGCCCCCATGAAAACCGTGCTCCTGGTCAGCAAGGAAGGCCATTGCCTCAACGACCTGCTGTTCCGCTGGAAGAGTGGCCTGCTGCCCATCGACATCCGCGCCATCATCAGCAACCACCGCGACTTTTACCAGCTCGCGGCCAGCTACAACGTGCCGTTCCACCACATCCCGGTCACCAGCGCCACCAAGGCCCAGGCCGAGACCCGGCAGCTGGAGATTATCGAGGCCGAAGGGGCCGAACTGGTGGTCCTGGCGCGTTACATGCAGATACTTTCTCTTGATCTGTGTCAAAAATTGGCCGGTCGGGCCATCAACATCCACCACAGTTTCCTGCCCAGCTTCAAGGGCGCCAAGCCCTACTACCAGGCGCATGACCGGGGTGTGAAGCTGATCGGCGCCACCGCCCACTATGTGACCGCCGACCTGGACGAAGGCCCCATCATCGAACAGGACGTGGCCCGTGCGGACCACACCGACACGGTGGAAGACCTGACAGCCCGGGGCCGCGACACCGAAAGCCAGGTGCTGGCCCGCGCTGTAAAGTGGCACAGCGAGCACCGCGTGATCCTGAACGGTCACAAGACGGTGATCTTCAGGTAACGCTCCGCTCATACAGCCATGGCCACGGCCGCCCCCACCTCGTTCCTCACCGCTGCCGCACGGCGCATTCCGCCCATCCAGTGCCTGCTCACCTTCGAGGCGCTGGCCCGGCTGCGCAGCGTGACGCAGACGGCCGACGAGCTGTGCGTGACGCCCAGCGCCGTGAGCCACCGCGTCAAGCAGCTCGAGCAGATCCTGGGCGTGCGGCTGTTCGGCCGGGCCGACTTTTCGCTGACCACCGAGGGCAGCGCCTATCTGGCCCATGTGCGCGAGGGGCTGGGCGCGTTGCAGCGCTTTCCGGGCCAGGCCGCCGCGCCCGGGCGCCGGCGGCTCAAGCTGGCCGTGACACCCACGTTTGCGCGCACCATCCTCATCCCGCGCCTGCGGCAGTTCACCGAGGCGTATCCCGAGATCGACCTGGCGCTGCAGGTGTCCATCCCGCTCCTGGACGTGGTGGCCGAGGACGCCGACCTGATGGTGCGCTTTGGCCCCGGCCACTATGCCGACGTGGAGCATGTGGAGCTGGCCCGCGACGTGGTCACGCCCCTCGCATCCCCCGCCTTCGTGCGCGAACACGGCCCGTTCGAGCGGCCCGAAGACCTGGAAGGCGTGCCCCTGCTGCGCAGCCCGCTGGAGCCCTGGCGCACCTGGTTCGCCGCCACGGGCCTCGACTGGACCGAGCCCAGCGAGGGCTCGCAGTTCAACGACATCGGCCTGATGTGCGACGGCGCCGCCGCTGGCATGGGCGTGGCGCTGGTGCGCCTGAAGCTGGGCGCCCCCTGGCTGGAGAACGGCACGCTGGTGCGCCTGTTTGCCACCGACACCGCCAGCCCCCACGCCCACTATCTGTGCTGGCGCACCGGCACCATGGACCGGTGGGAATGCGCGGCGTTTGCCGAATGGCTTCGCAAAACCATGGCGTAGTAGAGGCATCCCCCTGGGTCGCCTTGGGCGCCGTCCCCCTTCTCTCGGCTGCGCCGGGAAGGGGGACGCAGCCCTCGCTGCGGGGCGGCCCTTGCTCGGCTGCCCTCGCCCGAGCCGCGCCCTCCTCCAGCAGGTTCAGGCAAAATTTGCCTCCAGCGCTTTCCCAACAAGCGCCAGCAGCTATCAATTGATGAGCAATCCGGTGTTTTTCACAATCCCCTGCAGAAAAGCTCAAGCCCAGGCACCCAGCCATCCCCTACAGTGATAGCCATGAACACTGCCGCCGCCCCCACCGCAGCCCTGTCCGAACGCGCCGCACGCCAGGCCGAAGTGGTCCAGGCCCTGAGCCGCGCCGTGCCCGCACACGCCCTGCTCTGGCACAGCGAAGACACCACACCCTACGAATGCGACGGCCTCACCGCCTACCGCCAGCGCCCGCTGGTGGTGTGCCTGCCGGAAACCTACGACGAGGTGCAGGCCGTGCTGCAGGTGTGCCACCAGCTGCAGGTGCCCGTGGTGGCGCGCGGCGCGGGCACGGGACTGTCGGGCGGCGCCATGCCGCACGCCCTGGGCGTGACGATGTCGCTGGCCAAGTTCAACCGCATCCTCGACATCAACCCCGAAAGCCGCACGGCCGTGGTGCAGTGCGGGGTGCGCAACCTTGCCATCAGCGAGGCGGCAGCCCCCTACAACCTCTACTACGCGCCCGACCCCAGCAGCCAGATCGCCTGCACCATCGGCGGCAACGTGGCCGAGAACTCGGGCGGCGTGCACTGCCTCAAATACGGCCTTACCGTGCACAACGTGCTCAAGGTCAAGGGCTTCACAGTGGAAGGCGAGCCCGTCGAATTTGGCAGCGAGGCGCTGGATGCCCCCGGCTACGACCTGCTGGCCGCCGTCATCGGCAGCGAGGGCATGCTGGCCGTGACCACCGAAGTGACGGTGCGCCTGATCCCCAAACCCCAGCTGGCGCGCTGCATCATGGCCAGCTTTGACGACGTGCGCAAAGCGGGCGACGCGGTGGCTGCCGTCATCGCCGCCGGCATCATCCCCGCCGGCCTGGAGATGATGGACAAGCCCATGACCGCCGCCGTGGAAGACTTTGTGCATGCGGGCTACGACCTCACGGCCGAGGCCATCCTGCTGTGCGAAAGCGACGGCACGCCCGAAGAGGTGGAAGAAGAAATCGGCCGCATGAGCGAAGTGCTGCGCGCTGCGGGCGCCACCGCCATCAGCGTGAGCCGCGACGAGGCCGAGCGCCTGCGCTTCTGGAGCGGCCGCAAGAACGCCTTCCCCGCCAGCGGCCGCATCAGCCCCGACTACATGTGCATGGACTCGACCATCCCGCGCAAGCGCCTGGCCGACATCCTGCTGGCCATCCAGGAGATGGAAAAGAAATACCAGCTGCGTTGCGCCAACGTGTTCCACGCGGGCGACGGCAACCTGCATCCGCTGATCCTGTTCGATGCGAACGACGCCGACCAACTGCACCGCTGCGAGCTGTTTGGCGCCGACATCCTGGAGACCAGCGTGGCCATGGGCGGCACCGTGACGGGCGAGCATGGCGTGGGCGTGGAAAAGCTCAACAGCATGTGCGTGCAGTTTTCTGCGGCAGAGAACGCGCAGATGTTCGGGCTCAAGCACGCGTTTGACCCGGCAGGGTTGCTGAACCCGGGCAAGGTGATTCCCACGCTGAACCGGTGTGCGGAGTACGGGAAGATGCTGGTGCGCGGGGGACAGATCCAGCACCCCGACCTGCCGCGTTTCTGACCGCCATGAAGCCGCTGCAAGGCCTGGCCTTTCTTCTGCTGATGCAGTCGGGGGGCGAGGCCTTGTCGCATTTTTTGAGGCTCCCGGTCCCGGGACCGGTGGTCGGCATGGTGCTGCTGTTGCTGGCGCTGCGCTGGCAGCCCGTGCAGGATGCGGTGGCCCCGGCGGCGGGCTTCCTGCTCCAGCACCTGTCGCTGCTATTTGTGCCGGTGGGCGTGGGGGTGATAACCCACCTGGCGCTGCTGAGCACCTACGGCCTGCAGTTGGTGGTGGTGGTCGTGCTGTCCACCTGGATTGGCATGGCGGTAACGGCGCAGGTGCTGCGCCTTTTGCAGCCCAGGGAGCACCATGGCGAACTTCGTTGAGCTGTGGGTGTACCTGGCATCGGCCCCACTGTTCGGGCTGACCGCAACCCTGGCGGTGTATGTGCTGGCGCAGGCCCTGTCGGTGCGCTCCGGGCATGCGCCCTGGGCCAATCCGGTGATGCTGTCGGTGGCCCTTCTGGCCGGTGTCCTGCTGGCCACGGGCACGGCCTACCCCACATACTTTGCGGGCGCGCAGTTCATCCACTTCTTGCTGGGCCCTGCGGTGGTGGCGCTGGGCTGGCCCCTGTGGCAGCGCCGCGCGGCCCTGCGTTCACGCTGGGGCCGGCTGGTGCTGGCCTCGCTGGCGGGTGGCAGCGCGGCGGCCGCCAGCGCCGTGGGCCTGGGCTGGGCACTGGGCCTGCCGGGTGATGTGCTGATGTCGCTGGCCCCCAAATCCGTCACCGCCCCGGTCGCGATGGGCATTGCCGCACAGATTGGCGGCGTACCCGCCCTGGCCGCCGTGTTTGCCGCACTGACGGGCATGGTGGGGGCGCTGTCCGCACGCTGGCTGTTTGGCTTGATGCGCCTGCCCGCCGACGCGCAAGGCATGGCGCTGCGAGGCTTTGCGCTGGGCACGGCATCGCACGGCATCGGGGCGGCGCATGCGCTGCAGGTGCATGCCGAGGCGGGTGCATATGCGGGGCTGGCGCTGGGGCTGCAGGTGGTGTTGGCGGCGGTGCTGGTGCCGCTGGTGTTCCGGTTGTTGTG
>DATLGV010000453.1:0-8636 GCA_035540275.1 Acidovorax sp.
CGCCATTGTCGCCGCTGCGTCGGGACTTGATGGGGGATGCTCGCCTACTGCCGGTACACCCCGCCCGAGCCGACCACCGCAATGTCCACGTAGTTGGAGCCATGGTGGTTCTGCGCGCTGAACTGGTAGCTGAAGCCGCCCAGGTCCAGGTTGCCCAGTCCCTCCATGGCCTGGACCAGGCTGGCGCGCGTGACGCCGGGCCCCGCGGCGCGCAGGCCTTCGATGAGCACGCGCGCGTCCATGTAGCCGGTGTAGCGGTCGTAGTCCACCGGCTTGTCATGGCGCTTCATGGACGCCTGGAAGTCGCGCGTGAGCGCGATGGTGGGCTTGGTGGGCGAGGGGCCCGTACGCGCCACGGCCAGGCCGCGCGCATCGTCGCCCAGTGCCTTGAGCACGGCGGTGCCCGCGCCCAGCGACAGGGTGTAGATGGGCACGCCCAGGTGCGCGCGGTTGGCCCGCACATAGGCCACCACGGACGGGCCCGCGGCCACCAGCAGCACGGCCTGCGGCTTTTGCGCGGCGAGGGCCTTGGCGGCTTCGTTGGCATCTTCACCCGACGAGGCCAGCGCGTGCGAGCCGGCCGGCGTGGCACCCTCGGCGGCAATCGTCTTTTCCACCAGGGGCAGCAGCAGCTTGCCGAAGTCGTTGTTCTCGTAGGCCACGGCGATGCGCGAGGTCTGCACGGCCACCAGATTGCGCACGATCTTCACCAGCTCGTCCGCATAGCTGGCGCGGGTGGTGAACAGGTAGGGGTGCTGCTGCGCGCGCACGGCGGGGCTGCCGGTGTACACCGAGATCAGCGGCAGCCTGGCCTGCACCAGGTAGGGCAGCAGCGTCATGACCTGCGACGTACCGGCCACGCCAAACAGCGCCAGCACGCCGTCCTTTTCGCTCAGCTGCTTGGCGTTCTCCAGCGCACGGCGGGCATCGAAACCATCGTCCAGCGACACCAGCCGGATCTTGCGGCCGCCGATGCCGCCCTTGGCGTTGGCGTCTTCCACGGCGGCCTCCTGCCCCTCGTGGATGGGCGACAGAAACGGCGCCATGCCGCCCGACAGCGCGGTAGAGCGACCGATGAGGATGTCTCCCCTGCCGCCTGCAGCGGGCTGTGCGCGGGCGGGCAGGCTGGCCAGCGCGGCGCCACCGGCCAGCGCAAGCACCAGGCTGCGGCGGCGCGCCAGGGGCGGCCGCGGGGCGGCGGGTCCAACATTCACATTCGGGGTTGTCATCACGCGGTGTCTCCTGCTCAGAACGGGCCACTGCGGCCCCAGCGAGCGGCGATGGTAGGAGGGCAGCACGCTGCGCGCGCACCGGGTTTGTACCGGGGATGCGTCATGTTAGGGACAGGCGTCTACCTCCAGCGGCGCTGTCTGCACCTGCGCCAAGGCGGTGTCGGCCAGCCCACCCCCTGCGTCGCGGTAGCATGCAGCATGGACCTGCCAAGGAAGACATCATGACTTTGATCCGCTACGCCTTCTGTGCCCTGGCGCTGGGCTGCCTGGCCCCGGCCTGGGCCATCAACAAATGCACGGACGCCAGCGGCAAGGTGTCGTTCCAGGACGCGCCTTGTGCGGGTGAGGGCGAGAAGATCGATGTGCGCCCCGCCACCCGTGGCGCCACCCCGGTGCAGCCCCCTGCAGCACCGTTGGCCGAGGGCGCATTTGGCCCCACCTGGCAGCGCAAGAACTACCTGCAGACGCAGGGCATCCCCCAGGCACGCGCGGCCATCGAGCGCAATCAGCGCGAATGCACCGCCCAGCACAGTGCCGTGGCCACGGCGGGCCCGCTGCGGCGCGGCAACCTGCCATCGGGCAACCAGTTTGCGCAGGAGAGCGCGGCCAAAGCCGCCGATGACCAGGCCGCGTGCGAGGCGCGGACCGAGGCGCTGCGCGAGCAACTGCGGGTGCTGGAGAGAGAGCTGGCCGCTATTCCCTAGATCGTAAACACGTTCTTGGAACCTGTTCAAAGTCCACGGAACCCGAGAAATCGGCGGTGTGTTCACTCCTTCCCGGTTTTCTAAAATCGCTGCATGAACATTCCTTCACACCAACTGAGCATGACCGTGCTCATGTCGCCCGACATGGCCAACTTTTCGGGCAACGTGCATGGCGGCGCCATCCTCAAGCTGCTGGACCAGGTGGCGTATTCTTGCGCCAGCCGCTATTCGGGCTGCTATACCGTGACGCTGAGTGTGGACCAGGTGATGTTCCTGCAGCCCATCCATGTGGGCGAGCTGGTGACCTTTCTGGCCAGCGTGAACTACACGGGCAGCTCGTCGATGGAAGTCGGCATCAAGGTGGTGGCCGAGGAGATCCGGTCGCAGGTGGTGCGGCATGTCAACAGCTGCTTCTTCACGATGGTGGCGGTGGACGAGTCGCGCAAGCCCGTGCAGGTGCCGCCGCTGTCGCCCTCCACCCCCGACGAGCGCCGCCGCTGGGACGCCGCAGTGATGCGCAAGACGCTGCGCAAGGAACTCGCGCAGCGGTTCCAGCAGGTGCGCGAAGCCGCCGGGCAATAGCCGCCAGCCCCCCGAGGCCGCAACCCGCCGCCAGGAGCCAGCGGGCCCCGGGGTTCAGGCCGCGCTGCGGTTGCGTCCGGCCAGCGACACGGCCTGCAGCGACAGGCCATCGATCTCGCTGGTGATGCCCGACAGCACATTGGCCACCACCGCAAATTCGCGCCCGTGCTGCCCGGCACGCGCGGCCATCACCTGGGCATTGAAGCTGACCACCTTGGCCTCGCGTGCCACGGTCTGGATCGAGGCCACGATGCCGGCCAGCTCTTTCATCAGGGTTTCGGACTGCGCCTTGTTGAGCTGGTCGAACGCCGTGGTCGCAGCGTTGAGGGCGTCGAGCACGCCGTCGGTGGAATCCACCAACCGGGCCAGCGTGTCTTCCACGCGCGGGCTCTGGCGTTCGGCCAGGTCCAGCGCGGCATCCACCTGCTGCGCGAAGGCGCCGATGGTGGCGCCCACGCCCTGGGGGCCGTGGTAGACCTTGTGGATGACCGCTGCGCTGGCTGCATCAAGGTGGCGGGGCGTGTCCACCAGCCGGGCCTGGCTGTCGGTGAACAGGGCGAGCGATCCGCGCGCGGCTTTCAGGTGCGGTGCGCTGCCGCGGGCGGCCAGCACGGTCTGCAGCACCACGCGCTGTGACAGCATGCGCTGGCGCGCTGCGAGGTTGACCAGGGACATGCCGTGGTGGCCGTGGGCATCGCGAGACGGGCCTGCGCCATGCGTTTGCACCGCTGCGGGTCGCGCAGTGCGCTGGGCTGGGGCAGATGCGGGTTGCATGCCAGGACGCGGGGTGAGAGAGAGGGCGGACATGGTGCGCGCGTGAGCGGGTGGCTTCGGATGAACTGCCACAAGCAATACCCGCGCCAAGGTGCGCTGCGCCCCATCAGCCTCCCATGCACAGCACGGGGCCGCCTGGCGCCTGTGCTCCGGCGTGCCTGCGCAACGGCCACTCCGCCATGGGGGCTGGCGGCATCCCTCCGGGTCGATGCGATGTATTCGTTCGGAAGGGGCGTCAGGGCGTCGGGGGCGTCAGTACAACGCCGCAAAGCGCTCCACCATGCGCGTGGGCCCGGCCACGATCAGGTGGTCGCCCGGCTTGACTTCGGTCTCGGCCTTGGCGTAGATGAAGTCCTGGTGGCGGCGCTTGATGCCCACCACGGTGATGCCGTGGCGCTTGCGCACGTCCGACTGCGACAGCGCCTTGTTGTGCGTTTCCATGGGGGCACGCGTCTTGGCGATCGCAAAGCCGTCGTCGAACTCGATGAAGTCGATCATCTTGCCGGTAACCAGGTGGGCCACGCGCTCGCCCATGTCGGCCTCGGGGTAGACCACGTGGTGCGCGCCCACGCGCTCGGCAATGCGGCCGTGCTGCGGGTCGATGGCCTTGGCCCAGATGTCCTTCAGGCCCAGCTGGCTCAGGTTGAGGATGGTGAGCACGCTGGCCTCCAGGTTGCCGCCGATGCTCACCACGGCGTGCGCGAAGTCCGGCACGGCCAGCTGGCGCAGGGTTTCCAGGTCGGTGGCGTCGGCCTGCACCACATGGGGCAGCACCTGCGACAGCGACTGCACCGTGTCGGCGTCCTGCTCGATGGCCAGCACATCGTGGCCCAGTTCCACCAGCGATTTGGCCACGCCCGTGCCGAAGCGGCCCAGGCCGATGACGACCACGCTGCCGGACAGGTGTTTGACGGATTTATCCAACAATCGGTTTCTCCTCGGGGTAGCGGTAGTTGCGGCGCATCTGGTTGGTGGCCAGCGCCACGGCCAGGGTGACCACGCCCACGCGGCCAATGAACATCAGCGCAATGATGATGGACTGGGCACCGGGCGGCAGCTCGGCCGTGATGCCGGTGGACAGGCCCACGGTGCCAAAGGCGGAGACCACCTCGAACAGCACTTTCTCCAGCGGCAGGGTGGTGAGCGGAAGGATCAGCAGCAGGGCCAGCGAGACGACGGCGGCGCTGAGCACCATGATGGTGATGGCCTGGCGCTGCACCGCGTCGGCAATGCGCCGGCCCCGGAACTCCACGTCGCGGTGGCCGCGGATCTCGTTCCAGACCACCAGCACCAGCACGAAGAAGGTGGTCACCTTCACGCCGCCGGCGGTGCCTGCGCTGCCGCCGCCAATGAACATGAGCACGTAGTGCAGCGCCAGCGATTCGGTGGTGAGCGCGCCAATGTCGATGGCGTTGAAGCCCGCCGTGCGGGCCGAGACGGAGGTGAACAGCGCCGCCAGCGTCTTGTGCGCCCAGCCCATGGGGCCCAGCGTGCCGGGGTTGTCGAACTCCGTCAGCAGGATGACCCCGGTGCCCAGCGCCGCCAGCGCCAGCGAGCCCCACACGGTGATGGCCGTGTGCATGGACCAGATGGGCCGCTTGCGCCCGCGTTCGGCCAGCAGCTCGTGCAGCACCGGGAATCCCAGGCCGCCGATCACGATGGCCAGCATCAGTGGTACCAGCACCAGGGCATCGCCCGAGTACGCCGTCACGCTGTCGCCCCAGGTGGAAAAGCCCGCGTTGTTGAACGCCGAGATGGAATGGAACAGCCCGTGCCATGCCGCATCGCCCCAGGGCATGCCGTGGCCCAGCCCGAAGCGCAGGCACAGCGCCAGGGCCATGGCCAGCTCGACGGCCACCGTGACCTTGAGTACCAGCTTGGCCACGCTTTTCACGTCGCCCAGCGCCAGGGAGTGGGTTTCGGCCTGCAGCAGCAGCCGGGTGCGGATACGCATCTGCCCGCTGATCAGCAGGCCCATGAGCGTGGCCGAGGTCATCATGCCGAAGCCGCCCACCTGGAACAGGCCCATGATGATGGCCTGGCCCGTGCCGCTCCAGTAGGTGCCCGTGTCCACCACCACCAGGCCGGTCACGCACACGGCCGATGTCGCGGTGAACAGCGCGGTGAGAAAGGGCGCGCTTTCACCTGCCTGCGCGTGTGCGAAGGGCAGCATCAGCAACAGGGTTCCCAGCGCAATCACGCTGAGAAAGGACAGGGCCAGCACCACAGCCGGGTGCGCAACGCGGGAAGTCAAAAACAGAACTTTCTGCGCGGTGGCCGTCAACCCGTGCACCACGCGGCCGCGATGCTAGCACTGCGCGCGACCTTGCGGCCCCGTGGCACCGGTTTTCCTGGGGGAGGAGGAACGCCTCAGCCCGACACCCGGCGCTTCGTGGCGGCAGGGGCCGCGTCCGCGGCGCTTGCCGCTGCCGCCACGCCATACACCACGTCGCCGACCACAATGACGGACGGGCTGGCCAGCCCCTCGCGTGTGATGGTGGCGTGCAGCGCGCCCAGCGTGGTGACGGCATGCCGCTGGTGCGGCAGGCTGGCGTGCTGGATGATGGCCACGGGCGTGCCGGCGGGCAGGCCGGTGAGCAGCTCCTGCTCGATGGTGGCGGCGCCGCTCACGCCCATGTAGATCACCAGCGTGAGCTTGGCGTCGCGCGCCGTGGCAGCCAGCTGGCGCCAGTCGGTGCCCGCGTCACCCGGCTTGGCATGGCCGGTGACGAACACCACGCCGTGTGCGTGCTCGCGATGGGTGAGGGGCGCGCCCAGCGAGGTCAGGCCCGCGAGACCGGCGGTGATGCCGTTGATCACGGTGACCTGCACGCCCGCGGCACGCAGGTGCTCCACCTCTTCGCCACCCCGGCCAAAGATGAACGGGTCGCCGCCCTTGAGGCGCACCACGTTTTCGCCTTCGTTCACGGCCATCAGCATGAGTTTTTCGATGAAGGCCTGGGGCGTGCTCTTGCAGCCGCCGCGCTTGCCCACGTAGACGATGCGCGCCGTGGGCGATGCGTGGGCCACGATCGCGTCGCTCACCAGGTCGTCCACCAGCAGCACCGTGGCGGCCTGGATGGCCTTGAGGGCCTTGAGGGTGAGCAGCTCCGGGTCGCCCGGGCCTGCGCCCACCAGGGTGCAACTGCCGCTGGTGTCCCGATGGGGAGCGGGCAGTGTGGTGGAGGGTGTGGGACGGCTCATCGGGATGTCTCCGAAACGGTTTGATCTGCCAGATGCAAGATATGTTCCACCTGCCGTTCGATGGCGGGTGGCACCGGCAGCTCGCCCGCCAGCACCCTGCGCGTGTAGGCGGCCGTGGTGGCGACGTCGATCTCGGCAGGCAGGCCCGGCACCTCGCTGGCGGTGCCGGGCTGCTGCGCGTCCAGCACCGTGTGGGTGCCGCGCACAAAGCCGTCGTAGCGCGGCGTGCGGCGCGGGTCGGTGGCGACCTCGCCCTCCAGGCCGCGCGAGAGCAATGCAGTCATGCCCAGGGTGTGGAAGGTGGCCTGCAGCATCTCGAAATATTCGGGGTGCGTGTACGCCGTGACCACCACCGACGGCCCGGCACACGGGCTCATCAGCTTGACCACGCTGTGCCCCGGGTTGCGCAGGCCCACCACCTCGCGCACGGCCAAGAGGCGTGCCAGGCCCGCGTGCAGGTGCTGCGTGTGGATGTGCCGCACCGTGCCGTTTGCTATCTTTTCAGGAGCTTCTAGCGCAGGTACGTCCAGCGCCAGAAGCACATCCGATGCCAAAACGCGCCGCGCCTCGGTGCGCATGCCATGCAGCAGCACCGGCAGCCCTTTGCGCGCCAGCAGCAGGGCCAGCAGCGGCGTCAGCACCGGCAGCTTGCGCGCGCCGTTGTAGCTGGGCAGCACGATGAGCGGGCGGTCGGTGGCGGGTAGCAACGCCAGGCGCTGGTGCGTGGCATCCAGAAAACCGCACATCTCCTCGGCGGTCTCGCCCTTGATGCGCATCGCGAGGCAGAAGGCGCCGATCTCCAGGTCGGTCACCTGCCCATCCAGCACCTGGCCGAACAGGTCCGTGGCCTGCTCGCGCGACAGCGGCTTGGCGCCGCGCGCGCCGCGCCCGATCTCTTTGATGTACTGGCTAATGCCCATGGTTTATGTTGGCGGGACTTGTGAAACAGGGCTCCAGCGTCGTTGTTTCGGCTTGCCGTACAAGGCGTACTGTCTGCGCCGAAAGCGCCTAGCTGGAGCCCTGTTGCACAAGTCCTGGTGGGGTTTGTTGGTCTGAGGTCTATTTTCCTGCAAGCAAGAGAACTTTTGGTTATATGACGGCCTGCGCGAGCGGTTTGGATGCCAGCGGCCCTGTGCTGCGCACCATGCGCTTGAGTTCGGGCACGCACGAGCCGCAGTTGGTGCCGCAGCGCAGTTGGCCTTGCAACTGGGCTAGGCGGTCGTCGTCGGTGCCGTGGCAGCGGGCCAACTCGGCGGTGATGGCGGTGTCCGTCACGTTGAAGCAGGTGCACACCGGCTTGCCGCGCGACTGCACGGCCACGGGGGGCTTGGCGCCGGGCACCAGCAGCAGGCGGCCGTAGGTCTGCGCGGGCAGCTCTTCCTGCAGCAGGGTCTTGAGCCAGCCTTCGGCGCTGGTGTCGCCGGCCAGCACGATGCCTTCGAGCGTGGTGGCACCGTCGGCCCGGCGCACCAGCCGCGCGGCGCGGCGCTGGCCGCGCTTCTTGTCGGCATAGCGCAGCGTGTCGCTACCGGCCAGGCCCAGCAGCGATTCGATGCGCTCCAGGGCGGCATCGGGCGGGGCCTCGTGCGCGGCGGCGCGCAGCAGCACGCCGGTGCGCTCGCGCCCCGGCTCGTCCAGCGGTGTGTTGTTGCTGAAGGGCACGCAACTGGCAAACGGAAACTGCGACATCAGTGCAGACAAGGCTTCGCGCGCCGCCAGCGCGCCCTCGGCCGGCAGCCAGGCCATGGCCAGCAGCGTCCAGGGCAGCTCGGCCTTGAGCACCTTGACGGCCGCATGTTTCAGCTCTGGCTGTTTGGAGGTGGAGCAGAAGGCCGAGGTGGTGAGGGCGTTGACGCCTGCCAGCCGCTCGCCCGTGGACGAGAGCCCGCTGAGGAATTCGCTGCCCCAGTGCATGGCCATGAACACCTGCGACAGGCCCAATGTGGTGTCGGCCTGCACGGGCACCAAGATGGAGCCGCGCTTGCTGGTCACATGCACCAGGTCGCCATTGGCCAGCTTGCGCCGCTCCATGTCCTGCGGGTGCATCTGCAGGCTGGGCTCGGCCACATGGCCGAACAGGCGGCCCAGCGTGCCGGTGCGGGTCATGCCGTGCCATTGGTCGCGCAGGCGGCCCGTGGTC
>DATLGV010000454.1:0-8417 GCA_035540275.1 Acidovorax sp.
GATAGGCCCGCCCGTCGGGCATGCGCGCCACCTGCGGCACGATACGACCTGGCTGGGCAAAGGCCTCGTACACGTTCCACAGCGGGCAGGTGCCGCCAATCTTGCTGAAATGGAAGTGGGTGGCTGACTGCCGCTTGCTGATGTTGCCCGCCCGGTCCACGCGGATGAAGAAGAACGGCACGCCGCGTGCGCTGGGCCGCTGCAGGGTGGACAGGCGGTGGCACACGGTCTCGAAGCCCACGCCAAACTGCTGACCCAGCCGGTCGATGTCGTAGTGGTGGGCCTCGGCCGCCTGCAAAAACGCTGTGTAGGGCAGCACCAGCGCCCCCGCAAAATAGTTGGCCAGGCCAATGCGCGCCAGCGCCCGGGCCTGGTCGCTGGACAACCCGGCGCCAGCGGCCAGGCGTTGCAGCTCGGCGCCCTGCTCCAGAAACGCCAGCTGTGTCGCCATCTGGAACGCGCGCTGCCCCCGCTCCAGCCCCGCCGCCAGTTGCAGCACGCCGGTGTCGGCCTGGAACACACGCTGCGCCTGCCCCGGCAGGTCGGCCACGTCCACCACCCGCACGCCGTGGGCGGCGAGCAGGCGCTGGGCCAGCGCCTCGTCCGCACGACCAGGCAGCAGGCCCCAGTCGGCGGCGCACTGCTCGGCGGCGTCGTCCAGCTCGGCAATGTGGTTCTGGCGCGCAAAGAAGAAGTCGCGCACTTCTTCATAGGCCATGGGCGGGTGGTGGGCCAAGGCGCCCTCGCCGCCCCGGTCATTGCCCAGGGCGGCCAGGCGTTCGAGCGCCTGGCGGTGCCGCTGGTGCAGCGCCAGCAGCGTGCGCGCCACGGCGGGCATGCCAGCGGCCAGCTCGCGGATCTCGGCAAGCGACACGGCATCGCCCGCGCCCTCCCCGCCCGCACCTGCGGGCAGGTCGGCCAGCACCTCGCGCAGGCCGGTGATGAGGCGCGCCTCGTCGTCGTCGGAGAACCGCTGCACATCCACGCCAAACACGGCGTTGATCTTGAGCAGCACCGGCACGGTGAGCGGGCGCTGGTTCTGCTCCAGCTGGTTCAGGTAGCTGGCCGACAGGTCCAGCGCCCGGGCGAGTGCCACCTGGGTCATGCCGCGCTCTTCGCGCAGGCGGCGCAGGCGCACGCCCATGAAGGTTTTTTTCATCGTTTCTTTCGCAGTGGGGTCGCGCCATTCGTTCGCAAAACCAATCCGCAAATAATTCGCAAATTTTGCAAATCACAGGCACAACCTTCGCAATGATTCGCCAATTCAGCCCTTACGCAGGGGTGCCATTGTGCGTAAATTGCGAAGCATGACAACCCCTCAAGGCACCGTCGAGCTGACGGAAATCGTCTTCCCCGCTGAAGCCAACCACTACGGCACGCTGTTTGGCGGCAACGCCCTGCAGCTCATGGCCAAGGCGGCGTTTCTGGCGGCACGCGGTGCCGCAGCGCGCGACGTGGTGATGGCGGGCGTGACCGATGTGCGTTTTCTGGCCCCGGTGCCCGTGGGCCATGTGCTCACGCTGCGCGCCTGGGTCAGCCGCATGGGCCGCAGCTCGCTCACCGTGTGCGTGAACGGCCTGGCCGCCACGCTGGGCTCGCCACCAGAGGCCGTGCTGCAGGGGGTTTTCGACATGGTGGCCGTGGACGCCAAAGGCCGCCCCACGCCCATCGCCAACGCCTACGTGAACCAGGAGGAGACCCCATGACCACCCCCACCACCCTTGAAACCCCGGGCTTCAAGCCCAAGAAATCCGTGGCCCTGTCGGGCGTGACGGCGGGCAACACCGCCCTGTGCACCGTGGGCCGCACGGGCAACGACCTGCACTACCGGGGCTACGACATCCTGGACATTGCCGAGGTCTGCGAATTTGAAGAAATCGCCCACCTGCTGGTGCACGGCAAGCTGCCCACACGCGCCGAGCTGCGTGCCTACAAGGCCAAGCTCAAGGCCCTGCGCGGCCTGCCGCTGTCGGTCAAGCAGGCGCTGGAGCAACTGCCCGCCGCCAGCCACCCCATGGACGTGATGCGCACGGGGGTCTCGGCCCTGGGTTGCGCGCTGCCCGAAAAGGACGACCACAACCTGCCGGGTGCGCGCGACATTGCCGACCGGTTGATGGCATCGCTGGGGTCCATGCTGCTGTACTGGTACCACTGGGCCAGCTCGGGCCGCCGCATCGAGGTGGAGACCGACGACGACTCCATCGGCGCACACTTTTTGCACCTGCTGCATGGCACCCCACCCAGCGCAGCCTGGGAGCGTGCGATGCACACCTCGCTCAACCTGTATGCCGAGCACGAGTTCAACGCCAGCACCTTCACCGCCCGCGTGGTGGCAGGCACGGGCAGCGACATGTATTCGGCCATCACCGGCGCCATTGGTGCGCTGCGCGGCCCCAAGCATGGCGGCGCGAACGAGGTGGCCTTCGAGATCCAGAAGCGCTACGACAGCCCCGACGAGGCCGAGGCCGACATCCGCCGCCGCGTGGAGGCGAAGGAGGTGGTCATCGGCTTCGGCCACCCCGTCTACACCGTGAGCGACCCGCGCAACGTCGTCATCAAGGGCGTGGCGCGCAGCCTGTCGCAAGAGGCGGGCAGCACCAAGATGTTCGACATTGCCGAGCGGCTGGAATCGGTGATGTGGGAGGTGAAAAAGATGTTCCCCAACCTGGACTGGTTCAGCGCCGTGAGCTACCACATGATGGGTGTGCCCACCGCCATGTTCACGCCCCTGTTCGTCATTGCACGCACCAGCGGCTGGGCGGCGCACATCATCGAGCAGCGCATCGACAACAAGATCATCCGGCCGAGCGCGAACTACACCGGGCCTGAAGACCTGGCGTTTGTGCCCATTCAAGACCGCAAGTAAAACAACGCCCCCAGCCCCACGCTCATGAACACTCTGTATCGCAAGCCGCTGCCCGGCACGCAGCTGGACTACTTTGACGCCCGCGCTGCTGTCGAAGCCCTGCAACCCGGCGCCTGGGCCACCCTGCCCTACACCGCCCGGGTCCACGCCGAGAACATCGTGCGCCGCGCCGACCCGGACACCGTCAACGACTGCCTGCGCCAGCTCATCGAGCGCAGGCGTGACCGCGACTTCCCCTGGTACCCCGCGCGCGTGGTGTGCCACGACATCCTGGGCCAGACGGCGCTGGTGGACCTGGCAGGCCTGCGCGATGCGATTGCCAAGGAGGGCGGCGACCCGGCCCAGGTGAACCCCGTGGTGCCGGTGCAGCTCATCGTGGACCATTCGCTGGCCGTGGAATGTGGCGGGTTCGACCCCGATGCATTTGCCAAGAACCGCGCCATCGAAGACCGCCGCAACGAAGACCGCTTTCACTTCATCGAGTGGACGAAAAAAGCCTTTGCCAACGTGGATGTGATTCCGGCGGGGAACGGGATCATGCACCAGATCAATCTGGAGAAGATGTCCCCGGTCGTGCAAGTACAAGGCGGCGTGGCCTACCCCGACACCTGCGTGGGCACCGACAGCCACACCCCGCATGTGGATGCCCTGGGCGTGATCGCCATTGGCGTGGGCGGCCTGGAGGCCGAGAACGTGATGCTGGGCCGCGCATCGATGATGCGGCTGCCCGAGATGGTGGGCGTTAAGCTGACAGGCCAGCGCCAGGACGGCATCACCGCCACCGATGTGGTGCTGGCGCTCACCGAGTTTCTGCGCAAGGCCAAGGTGGTGGGGGCATACCTGGAGTTCTTTGGCGAAGGCGCCGCCAAGCTCACCATCGGCGACCGCGCCACCATCTCCAACATGGCGCCCGAATATGGCGCCACGGCGGCGCTGTTCAGCATCGACGAGCAGACGCTGGACTACCTGCGGCTGACCGGCCGCGAGGCCCGCCAGGTGAAGCTGGTCGAAGCCTATGCCCAAGCCGCTGGCTTGTGGGCCGACGCGCTCAACGGCGCCGTGTACGACCGCACCCTGCGTTTTGACCTGTCTACCGTGGTGCGCAACCTGGCTGGCCCCTCCAACCCGCATGCGCGCGTGGCCACCTCCGAGCTGGCCGCCCGGGGCATTGCGGGCCCCTGGGCTATGCCCTCGCCGGGCGAAGGCACGATGCCCGACGGCGCCGTGGTCATCGCCGCCGTCACCAGCTGCACCAACACCAGCAACCCGCGCAACGTGATCGCCGCCGCCCTGCTGGCGCGCAACGCCAACCGGCTGGGCCTCACGCGCAAGCCCTGGGTCAAGACCTCGCTCGCGCCCGGGTCCCGCGCGGTGGAGCTGTATTTGAAGGAAGCTGGTCTGCTGGCCGACCTGGAGGCGCTGGGCTTTGGCATCGTCGCTTTTGCCTGCACCACCTGCAACGGCATGAGTGGTGCGCTCGATCCTGCGATCCAGCAGGAGATCATTGACCGCGACCTGTACGCCACCGCCGTGCTCTCGGGCAACCGCAACTTTGACGGGCGCATCCACCCGTATGCCAAGCAGGCGTTTCTGGCGTCGCCGCCGCTGGTGGTGGCCTACGCGATGGCAGGCACGGTGCGGTTCGACATCGAAAAGGATGTGCTCGCGGTGGTGGATGGCAACCCCATCCGGCTCAAGGACCTGTGGCCCGGCGACGAGGAAATCGACGCCGTGGTGCAAGCGGCCGTGAAACCCGCACACTACCGCGCCGTGTACGAGCCCATGTTTGCCCTGCGGCAGGGCGATGGCCCGCGCGTGTCGCCGCAATACGACTGGCGGCCACAGTCCACCTACATCCGCCGCCCCCCTTACTGGGACACCGAGGGCATCGGCGCGCTGGCCGCCCACCCGCGCACCCTGCAGGGCATGCGCCCGCTGGCCATCCTGCCCGACAACATCACCACCGACCACCTCTCTCCGTCCAACGCCATCCTGCCCGGCAGCGCGGCCGGCGAGTACCTGGCGCGCATGGGCCTGCCGGAGGAGGACTTCAACTCTTACGCCACCCACCGGGGCGACCACCTCACCGCCCTGCGCGCCACGTTTGCCAACCCCCAACTGGTCAATGAGATGGCCGTGGTCGATGGCAAGGTTCAAAAAGGCTCGCTGGCCCGCGTGGAGCCCGAAGGCCAGGTCATGCGCATGTGGGAGGCGATAGAAACCTATCTGCAGCGCCGCCAGCCGCTCATCATCATTGCGGGCGCCGACTACGGCCAGGGGTCGAGTCGCGACTGGGCCGCCAAGGGCGTGCGGCTGGCGGGGGTGGAGGTGGTGGTGGCCGAAGGCTTTGAGCGCATCCACCGCACCAACCTGATCGGCATGGGGGTGCTGCCGCTGGAGTTTGGGGCGGGGGTCAACCGCACCACGCTGGCGCTGGATGGCACGGAGGTGTATGGCGTGGAGGGAGCCATGCAACCCCGTGCTGAACTCACCCTGGTCATCCGCCGCAAAAATGGCGAGGTGACCCAGGTGCCCATGACATGCCGCCTCGACACGGCCGAAGAGGTCTCTATCTACCAGGCAGGCGGCGTGCTGCAGCGCTTTGCGCAAGACTTTCTTGCCAAGAATACAGACCCAAAACAGACTCTGGCGCCCGTCTAGAAAGCGTCACTTGCTATCAAATTTGATATTTCTCCATGAGCATCTCCCCCGCACCACAGATCCGCATCCCTGCCACCTACCTGCGCGGCGGCACCAGCAAGGGCGTGTTCTTCTGCCTGGACGACCTGCCCGCCCCCGCCCAGCAACCCGGCCCGGCGCGCGACGCCCTGTTGCTGCGTGTGCTGGGCAGTCCCGACCCGTATGGCAAGCAGATCGACGGCATGGGCAATGCGTCGTCGAGCACCAGCAAGGCGGTGATCCTCTCGCGCAGCACGCGGCCCGGGCACGACGTGGACTACCTGTTTGGCCAGGTGTCCATCGATCAGCCCTTCGTGGACTGGAGCGGCAACTGCGGCAACCTCTCGGCGGCGGTGGGGCCCTGCGCCATTCACATGGGGCTGGTCGACGCTGCGCGGATTCCGCAGGAGGGCACTTTCCCCGTCCGCATCTGGCAGGCCAACATCGGCAAGACCATCGTGGCGCACGTGCCCATGGCCCACGGACAGGTGCAGGAGACGGGCGACTTTGAGCTGGACGGCGTGACTTTTGCAGCCGCCGAGGTGGCGTTGGAGTTCATGGACCCGGCGGACGATGGGGAAGAAGGCGGCGCCATGTTCCCGACGGGCAATGTGGTGGACACCTTGGAGGTCCCTGGCGTCGGCAGCTTTGCCGCCACGCTGATCAACGCGGGCATCCCCACCCTCTTTCTCAACGCGCAGGAGCTGGGCTGCACAGGCACCGAGCTGCAAGGTGCGATCAATGGCGACGCTGCCGCACTCGCACGCTTCGAGGCCATCCGCGCCCACGGCGCCTTGCGCATGGGGCTGATCCAGCACGTGAGCGAGGCCGCCACCCGCCAGCACACGCCCAAGATCGCTTTCGTGGCGCCGCCCGCGAGCTACAAGGCCTCCAGCGGCAAAACCATTGACGCCAAAGACATCGACCTGCTGGTGCGCGCGCTCTCCATGGGCCAGCTGCACCACGCCATGATGGGCACGGCCGCCGTGGCCATTGGCACTGCGGCGGCCATCCCGGGCACGCTGATCAACCTGGCAGCGGGCGGTGGGGTGCGCAGCAGCGTGCGGTTTGGTCACCCCTCGGGCACCCTGCGCGTGGGGGCCGAGGCTGCGCAGATCAATGGCGAGTGGAAGGTGACCAAAGCCCTCATGAGCCGCAGCGCCCGCATCCTGATGGAAGGCTGGGTCAGGGTGCCCGGCAACTGTTTCCAAACAATACCGGCTTGATGCGATAGTGGATCAAGCGCCAACAGCTATCAAAGATATAGCAATTTATTCGCCACCCATTCCATGAATACCAAACAACAACTCAAGACCCTGGCCCAGGCCCGCCGGGGCGTCATCGTGCCTGGCGCGTTCAACGCCCTCTCGGCCCGCGTGGTGGCCGACCTGGGCTTTGAGGCCCTCTACGTCACCGGCGCAGGCGTCACCAACATGTGGTTCGGCCTGCCCGACCAGGCCTTCATGGGCCTCACCGACATTGCCGACCACACGGCACGCATCCGCGACGCGGTGGAGCATCTGCCGCTCATCGTCGATGCCGACACCGGCTTTGGCAACGCGCTCAACACCTACCACGCGGTGCGGGTGCTCGAGCGCGCGGGCGCCGACTGCATCCAGCTCGAAGACCAGGTCAGCCCCAAGCGCTGCGGGCATTTCAACGGCAAGGAGGTGATCAGCACCGACGAGATGCTGGGCAAGATCCACGCCGCCGTAGATGCACGCCGCGACGCAGGCACCCTCATCCTGGCACGCACCGACGCCTGCGCCACCCAGGGCTTTGAAGCGGCGGTGGAGCGTGCCCGGCGGTTTGAGGAGGCAGGCGCCGACATCCTGTTTGTCGAGGCCGTCACCACGCTGGACGAGATCCGCGCCCTGCCCCAGCGGCTGGCCGCGCCGCAGCTCATGAACATGGTGATTGGCGGCAAGACGCCCATCACCAGCGCCGAAGAACTGGCCGGCCTGGGTTATGGCCTGGTGCTGTATGCCAATGCGGCGCTGCAGGGCGCGGTGGCGGGCATGCAAAAGGCGCTCACGGTGCTGCGCGACCACCGGCGCATTGACGAAGACCCGGCCCTGGTGGCTCCGTTTGCCGAGCGCCAGCGGCTGGTGCGCAAGGCCGACTGGGATGCGCTGGAGGCACAGTACACCCAGGCCTAGCGCCGGGCACGGGGCAGGCGCCCATCGCGCTTTTTGCCTCTGGGGCCGCACAAGCCCACAGGGCCGTGCACAATGGACCTTTCCAGCACACCGTGCGCGCACGCCTGATGCAAAGCATTTCTTCATTGAACCTGGTGGACCTGTTGCTCGACGCCGTCTGCGTTGTGCAAGTGGACAGCACGATTGTGTTTGTCAGCCCGGCGTTCGAGCGCATCTTTGGCTATGCGCCCGACGAGGTCGTGGGCAAGCGCATGCTGGACATGGTGCACCCCGAAGACCTGGCGGCCACCCAGCGCCAGGCCCAGAACGTGACGCACGGCGAGCTGCAGTTGCAGTTTGAAAACCGCTATGTGCGCAAGGACGGCACCATCGCACACATCCGCTGGACGGCGCGCTGGCTGCCCGACAAGCAGGTGCGGCTGGCCGTGGCACATGACATCACCGAGCGCAAGGCCACCGAATCGATGCAGGCGGTGGTCTACGCCATCTCCGAAGCTGCGCACACCACGCACAACCTGCAGGCGCTGTTCCAGCACATTCACCAGATCATTGGCCGCCTGTTGCCCGCCACCAATTTTGCGGTGGCCTTGTACAACCCGCAGGACGGCCGGCTGAGCTTTCCGTACCACGTCAACGAGCATCTGCCCGCGCCCGGGCCCATGGCGCTGGCCGACGATGCCCGCTATGCAGAGGTGATTCGCGGCGGCACCACC
>DATLGV010000455.1:0-3547 GCA_035540275.1 Acidovorax sp.
CTTGCAGGCCGATGGAGATCTCGGTCTGCATGTCGGCCAGCTTCTTCTGGATGAGCTGGTTGGCAGCCAGCGGGCGACCAAACTGCTTGCGGTCCAGCGTGTACTGGCGGGCGGTGTGCCAGCAGAACTCGGCGGCACCCAGCGCGCCCCAGGCGATGCCGTAGCGGGCGCTGTTCAGACAGGTGAACGGGCCCTTCAGGCCCTGCACTTCAGGAAACGCGTTTTCTTCGGGCACGAACACATCGTCCATCACGATCTCGCCGGTAATCGACGCGCGCAGGCCCACCTTGCCGTGGATGGCGGGGGCCGTCAGGCCCTTCCAGCCTTTCTCCAGCACAAAGCCGCGAATCGGGCCCACGGCGCCGCCTTCCGACACTTCCTTGGCCCAGACCACGAACACGTCGGCCACGGGGCTGTTGGTGATCCACATCTTGCTGCCCTTGAGCTTGTAGCCGCCATCGACCTTGTAGGCGCGCGTGGCCATGCTGCCGGGGTCGGAGCCGTGGTCGGGCTCGGTCAGGCCAAAGCAGCCAATCCACTCGCCGCTGGCGAGCTTGGGCAGGTACTTCTGGCGCTGGGCTTCGCTGCCGAATTCATAAATGGGCACCATCACCAGCGACGACTGCACGCTGGCCATCGAGCGGTAGCCCGAGTCCACGCGCTCGACTTCGCGGGCGATCAGGCCGTAGGCCACATACGACAGGCCGGGGCCGCCGTACTGCTCGGGGATGGTGGGGCCCAGCAGGCCCACTTCGCCCATCTCGCGGAAGATGCTCACGTCCATCTTTTCGTGGCGGAAGGCGTCCAGCACGCGGGGGGCCAGCTTGTCCTGGCAATAGGCGGCGGCGGCATCGCGGATGGCGCGCTCGTCGTCGGTCAGTTGCTGGCTCAGAAGGAACGGGTCATCCCATTGAAAAGCGGCGTGGGCCATGTGTGTCTCCAAGTCGGAAAGGGGGTGAGAAAAAAACGAATCTGGGGTGGATCGTAGGCCTTGGGGTGGCGGCCCGCAAGCGAGTTCTTTTCATCCAGACATGCGTTTATGGAATGTATGGAATACTTGCCGCAGCCAGCCCAAGGGGATGGTGCCTTCTTCACAAGTTCCTCTTCATCATGCGCCGCAACATTCCATCGACCCAGGCCCTGGCCTGTTTTGAAGTGGCCGCCCGCCACGAGAGTTACACCCGCGCCGCGCAGGAGCTGTCGCTCACGCAAAGCGCCGTGTCGCGCCAGATCCAGGCGCTGGAAGAATTTTTGGGCGTTGCGCTGTTCCGCCGCACACGCCACGGCGTGGTGCTGA
Organism: Acidovorax sp.; assembly: GCA_035540275.1. Taxonomy (GTDB): domain Bacteria; phylum Pseudomonadota; class Gammaproteobacteria; order Burkholderiales; family Burkholderiaceae_C; genus Acidovorax. Next base: position 1,298 of record DATLGV010000455.1, read on the forward strand.
CGCCTGCGGGCGCGCACTATGGCCGCCAGGTGACGCGCTGGCTGCAGGGGCTGGAGCGCGACACGCTCGACGTGATGGCGCACCAGGGCGAGGGCGGCACCCTCACGCTGGCCGCAGTGCCCACCTTTGCCACGCGCTGGCTCATCCCGCGCCTGCCGCAGCTGGCGCAGGCGCACCCCGACATCGTGGTGCACATCGACACGCAGACGCGGCCCTTTTTGTTTGCCGACACCACGTTCGACGCCGCGCTGTATGCAGGCACGCCCGAGCAGGTGAGCAACTGGCCCGGCGTGCAGGCGCAGTTGCTGATGCACGAAGACGTGGTGCCCGTGTGCAGCCCGCGCCTGCTCGAATCCGCGGCGCCCCGGGGCCGGGGCCGCGCCCACCAGCCTGTGGCCGCCGAGGCGCTGGCCGAGCTGCCGCTGCTGCAGCAAAGCACACGCCCGTATGGCTGGCGACAGTGGTTCGATGCCATGGGGGTGGATGCGCCGCATGCGCTCGATGGCCCGCGCTACGAGCTGTTCTCCATGCTGGCCGTGGCCGCCACGCATGGCATGGGCGTGGCGCTGATCCCGCCGCTGCTCATCGAGGCAGAACTCGCCAGCGGCGAGCTGGTGGTGGCCTGCAACCGCCCGCTGCGCGGCGAGCGGGCGTACTACCTCATCAGCCCCGCGCAGGCCCAGCCCCCGGTGCTGACGACGTTTGCGCGCTGGCTGCAGCAGATGGCCGAGGCGGCGGGCACTCCGACAGCGGGATGACGCGCTTGCGTCCACCCGGGCGGTGAACTAATCTGGTCGCGCGAAAGTCTGTCTTTCATTCAGCCATCTTGTTGGAGGCCGACCCCCATGACCACCTACCACGCTCCGCATTTCGATCCCACGGTGGATGAGATCGAAACCCTGAAGCAGCTTGAAATGGGCGAAGTCATCACGCTGCCCCATGCGCTCAAAGACCATGTGTCCGTGCGGCTGCTTGAATGGGGCTTCATCACCAAGGGGACGGGTGGCGAGCTGGCCATCACCGCCAGTGGCCGCCAGTTGATCCGGCGACAGGACAACTGACTCACCGCTCACCCAGCCTTGAGTGCTGGGCTGGCTGGGTTCAGGCAAGGAGCGTCCGGGCGAAATCCTGGTCTGCGGGCTGGGGTATCCGCGCCCTGCGGCCTGCATGGCGGGCATTGGGCCTATGCTGCGCTGTCCTGTTTGTCTGGAGCTGTCGTGCCCGCTGTGTCCCGCCTGCGCACCGCCATGTGCATCGCCGCCTTGGCCGTGGCCGGCGCATTGCTGGCGGGCTGCAGCACGGTGCGGCTGGCGTACAACCAGGTGCCCCACCTGGCGCACTGGCAGCTGAACCGTTACCTCGACCTGTCGGACGCGCAGACAGAGCGCGTGCGCGGTGACCTGGGCGAGCTGCACCGCTGGCACCGCGACACCATGCTGCCCCAGCATGCCGAGCTGCTGCAAAGGGTGCAGCAGCAGTTGCCCGCCACCATCACCCCCGAGCAGGCCTGCCGCATCTACGAAGAAGCCCGCGCCCAGCTGGACAAGGTGCTTGCCCAGGCCGAGCCCAAGGTGGTGTGGCTGGCCTCGCAGCTGACCGAGGCACAGATCCGCAACCTGGAGCGCAGGCAGGCTGACAGCAATGCCGACTGGAAATCCGAATGGCTGGACCCGCCGCCCGACAAGCTGCGCGAGCGCCGCTTCAAGGACCTGTCGTCGCGGCTCGAAACTTTTTATGGTCCGCTGGACGAGCCCCAGAAGGCCGTGCTGCGCGCCTTTGTCGCCCAGTCGGCTTTCGACCCGCAGCGCACCTATGCCGAGCGTGTGCGCCGGCAAAAAGACCTGGTGCAGGTGCTGCGCAGCATCCAGGCCGACCGTGGCAACACCGCCCAGGCCCGCACGCTGATGCTGGGCTTTCTGGACCGCGTGGTGACGTCGCCGGATGGCGCCTACCAGCGCTACGCGCAAGCGCTGGTGGCCGAGGGCTGCGAGGGATTTGCGCGCCTGCACAACGCCATGACGCCAGCCCACCGGCTGCGCGCGGCGCAATCGCTCAAGGGCTATGAGCGGGACTTCCTGTTGCTGGCTGCGCGCTGAGGTGCCGTGCCATCGGCCATGCGCAGGCGTTTGTGCGGCAGGGGCGTGAAGGTCAGCAGAACATCATCGCCAGCAGGGCCGCATCCTCGGCCATGTTCTGCAGGGCATAACCCGCCAGCCGGTAGGCCAGCACCGTGGCGTGCGCGATCAGGTC
>DATLGV010000456.1:0-2484 GCA_035540275.1 Acidovorax sp.
GTTGCCCGCGCTGTCGCGCAGGATGAGCAGGTTGCGGGTGAAGAAGGGGCCGTGCGCGCCGCTCAGGTTCATGAGCATGCTGTCGTGGCCCGCCACGGGCACCACGCGCAGCTCGGTGATGACGGGGGTGCTGGTGGCAAAGGCCTTGGAGGGAATGGAAGGTGTGTTCATGGTGGTATTCGATTGCGAAGGCGGAAGTCAGGCGATCCGGTCGAAAGCGCGCGGCCGATGCCAGAACCGCCGCGCAAGGGCCGCCCCGCCGCGCTGGCGGTGTCCCCCTTCCCGAACTACGCAGTAGTTCGGGAAGGGGGAAGGCGCGAAGCGACTCAGGGGGTTGTAACGAATTAATCAGCGGTGATCTTTCGCGTTTCGATCACGGTCTTCCAACGGGCGAATTCGCGCGCCTGGTAGGCGGTGAAGGCTTCGGGCGTGCTGGCCACGATCTCCAGGCCCTGATCGAGCATGCGCTTTTTCACGGCAGGGTCGTTCATGGCGGCGATGGCGGCGTCCGAGAGCTTCTTTTTGAGCGCGGGCGGCAGGCCCTTGGGCGCGGCCATGCCCTGCCATGAGTACACCTCAGCACCGGCCACGCCCACTTCGGCCAAGGTGGGTACATCGGGCAGCACGGGACTGCGCTTGTCGCCCGTCACGGCAATGGCATGCAGCTTGCCTGCACGGATGTGCTGCAGCACGGCATTCACGTTCTGGAACGAGAACTCCACCTGGCCGCCCAGCAGGTCGTTGATGGCCGGCGCGCCGCCCTTGTAGGGGATGTGCAGGCCTTCCGTGCCGGTCTGCTGCCAGAACACCTCGGCCGAGAGATGATCCGACGAGCCGTTGCCCGAGCTGGCAAAACTCACCTTGCCCGGGTTGGCCTTGAGCTGGGCGATCACCTCCTTCACGGTGCGCGCCTTCTGGCCGGGCGCGGCGACCAGCACGTTGGGCGCCTGTACCGGCACGGTGATGTAATCAAAGTCCTTGAGCGCGTCGTACGGCACGCTCTTGAGCAGGTGCGGGGCCACGACAAAGGCGCCCAGCGACGACACCAGCAGCGTGTAGCCATCGGCCGGTGCGCGCTTGACCATGCCCGCCCCCAGCGTGCCCGTGGCACCGGGGCGGTTGTCCACCACGAAGTTCTGGCCCAGCTTGTCGCCCATGTGCTGGGCCATGGCGCGGGCCACCATGTCGGTGGAACCGCCAGCCGGGAACGGCACGACGATGGTCACGGGTTTATCGGGCCAGGTGGCAGCAGCGGGCGCGCCAGTCTGGGCGGACGCCGCAAACGCAAGGCCGCAGGCGGCAGCAACGAGCAACAGTTTCTTGGCAATCAACATGATGAGGATGTCTCCGGAAGTGGTGATGGCAGGCCCTCTGCGGGGCCTCGGGTGTGGATCGGGGAAGGGAATGAGTTAGCAGGCCGCGTTCACTGCGGCCCGAGCTTGTCAATCAGCGCCTTGAGCTCTTCCATCTCATGCGGCTTGAGGTCCGTCAGCGGCGCCCGCACCGGGCCGCCGCCATGGCCCACGATGCGTGCACCCGCCTTGATGATCGACACCCCATAGCCCTCCACCCGGTTGCGGATGGCCAGATACGGCATGAAGAACGACTTGAGCAGCCGGTGCTGCGTGGCCATGTCGTCACTCGCCACCGCCTGGTAGAACTCCATGGCGGTCTTCGGAATGAAGTTGAACACCGCCGACGAATACACCGGCGTGCCCAGCGCCTTGTAGGCCGCCGCATACACCTCAGCCGTGGGCAGGCCGCCCAGGTACGAGAAACGGTCCCCCAGCTTCATGTAGATGGACGACATGGTCTCGATGTGGCCCACCCCGTCCTTGAACCCCACCAGGTTCGGGCAACGCTCGGCCAGGATGGCCAGGGACTCGGCCGTGAGCTTGGTGCGGTCGCGGTTGTAGACGATCACACCGAACTTCACGCTGTTGCAAACCTGGGCCACATGCTCGATCAGGCCTTCCTGCCCGGCTTCGGTCAGGTAGTGCGGCAGCAGCAGGATGCCGTGGGCACCCAGGCGCTCGGCCTCCTGGGCATGGGCAATGGCCGTGCGGGTGGGACCACCGGCACCGGCAATGATGGGCACCTTGCCGCGGCAGGTGTCCACCGCGGTCTTGATGACCTCGCTGTACTCGGGGCCGGACAGCGAGAAGTACTCACCCGTGCCGCCAGCGGCAAACAGGGCGCTGGCGCCGTAGGGGGCCAGCCACTCCAGGCGCTCGATGTAGGTCTTGGGGCGGAAGTTGCCCTGCTCGTCGAAGTCCGTGATGGGGAAGGACAGCAGGCCGGAGCCCATGATGGTTTTGAGTTCTTGGGGGGTCATGATGAAAAGCGGGTGGTGGATGGGGTGTTTTGAGAAGTCATACAAGTCACAGAGATTTGACGCTAAAAGTGAAAATTTCTGCGATTTATGCAAATGTTAACGTTAACGTCATCAGACAACATAGCAAAAACCCTTAAATATCTGAATTT
>DATLGV010000457.1:0-1918 GCA_035540275.1 Acidovorax sp.
TCGTGTGGGCGCTGTTCCTGGGCTGGCTGTTTGGCGCGTGGCTCTACCGCGTGCACGCACCGCGCATGCATGGCGTGCCCGCCTCCATGCTGCGCGCCACCAGCTACTTTGCCGGGGCGATTGGCGCGGCGTCCGAGATGACCTTGTTGTCCGAGCGCGAAAACGCGCGCACCGACCTGGTGGCCGCCAGCCACAGCCTGCGGCTATTGATCGTCACGGTGACCATTCCGTTTGCGCTGCAGTTCAGCGGCCTGCACGGCCTTGATATCCTGCCGCCCACGCTGCGGGTGGTGAACTGGCCGGGGCTGGCGCTGATGGCGCTGCTGACTGGGGCCGGGGCGCTGCTGATGGACCGGCTGGGCCGCGCCAACCCGTGGTTCATGGGGGCGATGCTCGTGTCCATGGGCCTGACCATGGCGGGCCAAAGCCTGTCGGCGGTGCCCCAGGGCATGGTTAACGCCGCGCAGCTCGTGATCGGGGTGAGCCTGGGCGTGCGGTTTCGCGCGGAGTTCTTGCACACTGCGCCGCGTTGGCTGGCGTCGGTGGCGCTGGGCACTGTGGGGCTGATGGGCGTGTGCGCCCTGTTCGCCGGTGCCCTGGCCTGGGCCACGGGGCTGCCCTGGGTCACCTTGCTGCTCGGCACCTCGCCCGGCGGCATCACCGAGATGGCCATCACGGCGAAGGTGCTGCAGCTGGGTGTACCGGTGGTGACGGCGTTTCAGGTGTGCCGACTGATTGCTGTGCTGATGCTGGTGGACCCGCTGTACCGGCGGATTTATCCGCCCAGCGTGCACGTAGGCACGGTGGGCTGAGCTAGCGCACCGGGCCTTGTCGTGGCGTCAATGCACCACGACCGGGTTCTGCGCCAGGCCCGCGTAGCGGTCCAGCGCGTCTTCCACTTCTTCCTGGGTCGGGGTGTCGCGCTGCCAGGCCAGGATCTGCTCCTGGAACATCTCGGCCCAGGAGCCGTCCAGATACACCTCTTTGCCCGAGCGCTTGTCCACGATTTCAAAGCCATGGCGCGCGAGTTGGGGAACGGCGGGGGCAGTGTCGTTGAGCGCCTGGGCGCTCTTTTTCTCCACGGCGTCGGGCAGCATGTGGACCACCACGAAGGATTCTGAGTCGTAGAGCATGTGCATCGTGTTCCCCTTGTCGATATAGATGTGAGATGACAGCGGGTGCGCAGAGTTCAAGGGGCCCCGGTCAAGTCCGTGGTTTTGCCCTCTGCTGCGTTGCAGTATTTCATGAAAAACAGAGCACGCCGGGTTCATGGGGCTTTTTTGCCCGGATGGCGTGTGGGCGCAACACTTCGTGCGGCGCAGGCAGTCACAGGCTGCGCTCAGGGCGGGCCGCTGGCACGCAGCAGCAGGTCGGCGAAATCGCCGTTGGCCTGGGTGAGCTTGATGCGCACGGGCAGATAGCCCAGCCCCGGGGCCACCCAGAGTTCGGCCTTCTGGTCGTAGTCCTTGCGCGGCAGGCGCAGCAGCTTGAGGGCGGGCGTGGGCCCGGCGGGCAGGTCCAGGGTTTCGGGGCCTTCCACGGTGAAGGTCCAGCGGTCCGCGCTGCGAGCGCTCACCGTGGTCAGCGTGATCTGGGTGCCGGGCACAAAACGGCCCGGGTCTGCGGCCAGCATCGCGCCCAGCTGGATGAACAGGCTCAGCCGGTCCTGCACGCCGGGGCCCGCCACGGCATCGGGCGTATTGGCGCTGAAGGTGACACGGCCCCTGGCGTAGTCAAAATGCGCGGCCTGCTCGCTGCGGGATTTGTCGGAGAACTTCTCGGGCAGCAGTCCTTGCTCCGTGACCGTGCCGACGCTGCGCTGCATGCGGGTGCCCACCAGAAAGGCGCTGATCTCCTGGCGCGCCTCGTAACGGTTGCCGTCATGCTGCCACAGCAGCTCGGCCCGGGCGCTGTAGGC
>DATLGV010000458.1:0-3344 GCA_035540275.1 Acidovorax sp.
CAATGAAACGGGGCATGCGCCATTGTCCCGCGCGGCGGCGCGTGTACGGGGTGCGAATGTGCATCAGTCCGTATGGTGAATATGCTTACTATGTTTTTGATAGCTGCTTGCGCATGTTCCACTAGCACTTGCGGCCAAAAACACTGAAAAATGCGGTTACAGTGGCGGCTTGATCGCCTTGCGCCCCGCCCGCCGTGCGCGAGCCGCCGCCTGCAGCCTCCCTGTTAGCCTACCGACCATGGCGCCCCACACCTTTCTCTGGCACGACTACGAAACCTTTGGCGCCAACACGCGCCGCGACCGGCCCGCGCAGTTTGCGGCCATCCGCACCGATGCCGAGCTGAACGAAATCGGCGAGCCGCTGATGCTGTACTGCCAGCCCGCCAACGACTATCTGCCCGACCCGGTGTCGTGCCTCATCACCGGCATCACGCCCCAGCAGTGCCTGGAGCAGGGCGTGCCCGAGCACCAGTTTGCCGCGCGCATCGAGTCCGAGTTCGCTCAGCCCGGCACGATAGGCGTGGGCTACAACACCATCCGGTTTGACGACGAGATCACGCGCTTCATGTTCTGGCGCAATCTCATCGACCCCTATGCGCGCGAGTGGCAAAACCAGTGCGGCCGCTGGGACCTGCTGGACGTGGTGCGCATGACCTATGCGCTGCGGCCCGACGGCATCACCTGGCCCAAGAAGGAGGACGGCGTGACGCCCAGCTTCAAGCTGGAGCATCTCTCCAAGGCCAACGGCCTGCAGCACGACGCCGCGCACGATGCGCTGTCGGACGTGCGCGCCACCATTGCACTGGCGCGGCTGATCCGCCAGCACAACACCAAGCTGTTTGACTTTGCCCTCAGCCTGCACAAGAAGGACCGCGTGGCCGCCGAGCTGCGCCTGCCCGCCACCACGGCCACGGCGCGGGCGTTTTTGCATGTGTCGGGCATGTTCCCCACCGAGCGCGGCTGCCTGGCCGTGATGTGGCCGCTGGCCAGCCACCCCACCAACAAGAACGAGCTGATCGCCTGGGACCTGGCCCACGACCCGCGCGAGCTGGCCACGCTGAATGTGGAGGACATCCGCCTGCGCATGTTCAGCAAGGCCGATGCGCTGCCCGAGGGCGTCACGCGCCTGCCGATCAAGACCATCCACCTGAACAAGTCGCCCATGGTGGTGGGCAATGTGAACACGCTCACGCCCGCACTGGCGCAGCGCTGGGGCATCGACTTGGCCCGGGCTGCGCAGCACGCCGAGGTGGCGCGCGCGCTGCCCGACATGAGCGGCATCTGGCCGGCGGTGTTTGCCCGCCCGCAAGAGCCCGCGCCCGATGTGGACCAGGACCTGTACGGCGGGTTTGTGGGCAACAACGATCGGCGCCTGCTGAACGACCTGCGCACCCTGAGCGGCGACAAGCTGGCCAAGGCGCGCGCGCACTTTGACGACCCGCGCCTGGCCGAGCTGCTGTGGCGCTACCGGGCGCGCAACTTTCCGCAGACGCTGTCGCCCGAGGAGCAGGAACGCTGGGAGGCCCACCGCGCCGCCTGCCTGTTCGATGGGCAGGGCGGGGCGCGCACGGTGGAGCAGTTATTTACCGAAATCGACGAACTCTCGGAGACCGCCGACGACGAGCGCACGCAGGAGATTCTGGGCGCCTTGTACGATTACGCAGAACACATTGCTCCGGAGCGCTGAGCCATCTCTTGATGGGCCTCCCGCCTTCCCCCCAGAAGGGGACTCGCCCGGTGGCCTAGCGGAGCCAGTTGGATGGATGCACTAGTAAATAGCGCTAGGCCTTATGTGCAGACGAAAAGAAATTGCCGCAGATTTTTATGACGACACCGCAGAACCACAGTTTCACCACCCAGATCGTGCACGCCGACCGCCTGGGCGGCGCCGAGCAGGGGGCCATCCACAAGCCCATCCACACCTCGGTGCAGTACGGCTACGAAAAGGTCGAGGACCTGATCGCCGTCTTCCAGGGCACGGCCAAGGGCGGCTTCAACTACGCACGCCAGGGCACGCCCACCACGGCGGCGCTGGAGGCCAAGATCACGCAGATGGAGCGCGGGCACGGCTCCATCGTGTTCTCCACCGGCATGGCGGGCATCTGCGCGGTGTTCCTCACGCTGCTCAAGGCGGGCGACCATCTGGTGGCCAGCCAGTTTGTGTTTGGCAACACCAACAGCGTGTTCGGCACGTTGGCGGACCTGGGCATTGAAGTGACTACGGTGGACGTGACCGACGCGGCCAATGTGGCCGCCGCGCTGCGCCCCAACACCCGCATGGTGTTTGTCGAAACCATTGCCAACCCCGGCACGCAGATTCCCGATCTGGGCGGCATTGGCGCACTGTGCCAGCAGCGGGGCGTGCTGTACGTGGTGGACAACACCGTGGCATCGCCCTACCTGTTCCGCGCGGCCACGGTGGGTGCGGGCCTGGTGGTCAACTCGCTCACCAAGAGCATTGGCGGGCAGGGCGATGCGCTGGGCGGCGCCATCACCGATACGGGCCTGTACGACTGGTCGGGCTACCCCAACATCTTTGCGGCCTACCGCAAGGGCGACGCCAAGGGCTGGGGGCTGCAGCAGCTGCGCAAGAAGGGCCTGCGCGACATGGGCGGCACGCTGTCGTCCCACGCCGCCCACCAGCTGGCCCTGGGCGCGGAGACCCTGTCGCTGCGCATGGACCGCACCAGTGCCACCGCCCTGGCGCTGGCCCAGTGGCTGGAGGCCCACCCGGCGATTGCGCGCGTGCTGTACCCCATGCTGCCCTCGCACCCGCAGCACGCGTTTGCGCGCAAGCACCTCAAGGCGGGCTCGTGGCTGCTGTCGTTCGAGCTGCGCAACCCCGACCAATGCCTGGCCGTGTGCAACCGCCTGCAGCTGCCCATCAAGGCCACGGGGCTGGCGGACACGCGCACGCTGATCATCCCCGTGGCGCACACCATCTTCTGGGAGGCCGGCCCCGCCGTGCGGGCCACCATGGGCATCGCCGACAGCATGATCCGCCTGTCGGTAGGCCTGGAAGAGGTGGAAGACCTGCTGGCCGACTTTGAGCAGGCGCTGGCCGGAGCCTGACCCCGCCTGAACCGCACCCTGACCGGTCACCCCGCCATGGCCACTGCCACCTCTGCACCGCCCGCCAACATCGGCAAGTACCGCATCGAGCGTGAACTGGGGCGGGGCGCCAGTGGAATTGTGTACCTGGGGCTGGACGGCTTCCGCGGCCGCAAGGTGGCCATCAAGCAGACCCACGCGCACCTGCTCAAGGTGCCCGAGCAGGCCGAGCGCTACCGCAAGCTGCTGCGCAACGAGGCCGCGCTGTCGGGCCGGCTGCGCCACCCCCACAT
>DATLGV010000459.1:0-2317 GCA_035540275.1 Acidovorax sp.
CAGTAAAAGATCCAGTCCCGGTTGCTGCGCGGGAGGCTGGTGAGGGTGCGGCGCAGCGCCCGGATGGCGCGCGCTGCAGCCGCGATGGCGGCAATGCCCAGAATGATCAACATGGCGGTTCCTTTCTTCGCACGGTTGTGCGAAATTGGGGCGATAAAAAACAAGAGGCCTCCATCGCGCACCACCGGGTGTCAGGCGGGGAGAGGGAGGTAGCTCTTGACGAGGCGCGCCCAGGACGCCTCGGTGCGTGCCACTGCCTGCGGATCGCGCAGGAAGCGAACGTCGTGCAACAGGCCCATGATCAGGGAGTAAATCTCGCCCACCAACTGGTCGGGCGGGGTGTCGGCCGCCAGATGCCCGGCCTCGATGGCCTGCAGCACCGTGCGGCGCAGGGCAGCGCGCCAGCGGGTGATCTCGGCGTGCAGCAGGTCGCGCAGCTCGCCCTCGCGGTCGTCCAGCTCGAACGCGCCTGCGGTGTAGATGCAGCCCGTGAAGGCCTCCACATCGCGCGTGCGGGCAATCCAGCGGCGCATGATGTCCTGCAGGCGCGGCAGGCCCTTGGATTGCTGCATGGCGGGCACGAACACGTCGGCCAGAAAGCGGCGGCCAAACTCCTCGATCACCGCCTTCTGCAGCGCCTCGCGCGAGCCGGCGCGCGAGAACACGCCGCTCTTGGACAGGCCCACACGGTCGGCCACGGCCTGCAGCGTGATCGACTCCAGCCCCTCGGCCGCAGCCAGGTCCAGCGCCGCGCCGACAATGGCGGCGCGGGTGAGTTCGGCTTTCTGGGTCTTGGCGTCCATGGCTGCAATTTAGCACGATTGTGCGAAATGATGCAATCCCCCGCGCTGTCAACCGGGCGACGGGTGTGTCTGGCCTCTGCCGGGCACCGCTGGTACGCTGCGTCGCCATGGAGACAACACACACCACCCCGCCCTACATCCCCCAGATCCGCCTGTACCAGAACTGGCTGCGCGACCAGCGCGGTCTGCAGTTCGACAGCTACGACGCGCTGTGGCGCTGGTCCACCACCGAGCTCGACGCCTTCTGGCAAAGCGTGTGGGACTACTTTGACCTGCAGTCGCCCACCCCCCACACCGCCGTGCTCGCCAAGAACACCATGCCCGGCGCGTTGTGGTTCCCTGGCGCCCAGGTCAACTACGCGCGCCAGGCGCTGCGGCATGTGGATGCCGCCCACGCTGCGGGCCTGCCCGCCATCATCAGCCGCAACGAAAAGGGCCAGCACCGCGAGCTGAGCTGGCCCGAGCTGCGTCGCCAGGTCGCGTCGCTGGCGCTGCACCTCAAGGCCCAGGGGATTGAGCCCGGCGACCGCGTGGCCGCCTACCTGCCCAACGTGCCCGAGGCGATGATCGCCTTTCTGGCCACGGTGAGCATTGGCGGCGTGTGGAGCATCTGCGCGCCCGACATGGGCACGCATGCGGTGCTCGACCGCTTCCGCCAGATCGAGCCCAAGGTGCTCATCGGCGTAGACGGCGTGAGCTACGGTGGCCGCGACCACGACCGCCGCCCCGTGCTGGCCGAGCTGCGCGAGGCCCTGCCCAGCGTGCAGCACGCGGTGCTGCTGGGCAATCTGGATGCTTCTGTTTCGATAGCTGGTTGGGCAAGCTGGACTGGCGCTACCGCTCAAAACGACGCAGAAACCACGGCTTTCGAACCGATGTGGCTGCCGTTTGACCACCCGCTGTGGATCGTCTATTCCAGCGGCACCACCGGCCTGCCCAAACCCATCGTGCACGGCCACGGCGGCACGGTGCTGGTGGCGCTGCAGCTCAAGGTGCTGCACAACGACATCGGCTGCAGCTACGAGGCCAACAGCTTGGGCGAGCGTTACCACTGGTACAGCTCCACCGGCTGGGTGATGTGGAACGCGCAGCTCAGCGGCCTGCTTTCGGGCACCACCTGCGTGATCTACGACGGCAACCCCGGCGGCAGCAAGGACCACCCCGACTGGGGCGTGCTGTGGCGCTTTGCGGCCGAGACGGGCGTGACCTTTTTCGGCGCGGGCGCGGCATTTTTTGCCAACTGCATGAAGGCGGGGATCACGCTCAGTGACTATGGCGACCTCACGCGCGTCCGCGCGCTGGGGACCACGGGCTCGCCGCTGTCACCCGAGGTGCAGCAGTGGGGCACGGCCCAGTTCGAGGCCATCGGAACCCCGGAGATATGGTGGAACAACATCTCGGGTGGCACCGACTTTTGTGGCGCCTTCATCGGCGGCCACCGCGAGATGCCGCAGGTGCCCGGCGAGATGCAATGCCGCATGCTGGGCGCAGCCGTGGAGTCGTGGGACGCCGAG
>DATLGV010000460.1:0-1583 GCA_035540275.1 Acidovorax sp.
CAATGAAACATATTGCGCCATGAGCAACAGCCCTGCCCCACCTCCGTCATCCTTGGTCCCCACCCCGGAAGCGGAGGCCAGTGGCGGTGTCATCGCCGTCACGCGCGCCTTGCAAGTGCTGGAGGCCTTTGCGCTGGGCGAGTCGAGCCTGCCCCTGGCCGAGCTGAGCCGCCGCTGCGGCCTGCACAAGACCACGGTGCTGCGCCTGGCCCGCACGCTGGCGCAATCGGGCTTCATGGTGCAGCGCGAAGACGGCGACTGGCGCCTGGGCCCGGCGGCAGGCTGGCTGGGCGCGCGCTACCAGGCGGGCTTTGATGTGCAGAACGTGCTGGAACCCGCGCTGCGCGAGTTGACGCACGCCACCGGCGAAAGCGCGGCGTTCTATGTGCGCGAGGGCCATGTGCGCACCTGCCTCGTGCGCGTGGAAGGCCCGCAGGCCCTGCGCCACCACGCCCGCATGGGCGAGGGTCTGCCGCTGGACAAGGGCTCTCCGGGCCGCGTGATCCTGGCGTTCTCGGGCGAGCCAGGCAAGGCCTACGAAGAGATCCGCAAGAAGGGCTACCACTGGTCCATCGGCGAGCGCGAACAGGGCGTGGCCACCGTGTCGGCGCCGGTCTTCGGCATGCACTGGCGCCTGATGGGCTCGGTGTGCATCTCGGGCCCGGCATCGCGCCTGCCAGCCGAAAAACTGGAGTCCCTGGCACAGACCGTCATCGCTGCGGCCACGCAGTTGTCGTATGCGCTGGCGGGCAGTTCGGCAGCGCCTGCCCACGCCCCGGTGCGGGCCACCCAATGGCATCCCTGATACTTGCACCCGTCATCAACCACCTACAAAAACCGAGGAGACTGCCGTGAGCCGCTACCCCTTCCCCGACCTGAACACCCTGCCCGAGGACATCCGCGCGCGGATTCTGGAGGTGCAGGAGAAGGCGGGATTCGTCCCCAACGTGTTCCTCGCCTTTGCCCGCCGGCCAGCCGAATGGCGCGCGTTTTTCGCGTACCACGATGCGCTGATGCTCAAGGAGGAGGGTAGCCTGACCAAGGGCGAGCGCGAGATGATCGTCACCACCACCAGCGCCGCCAACCAGTGCCTGTACTGCGTGGTGGCGCACGGAGCCATCCTGCGCATTTACGAAAAGAAGCCGCTCATTGCCGACCAGGTGGCGGTGAACTACCGCAAGGCCGACATCAGCCCGCGCGAGCGCGCCATGCTGGACTTTGCCATGAAGGTGTGCCAGAACGCCCACGAGATCGACGACGCGGACTTCGCGGCCCTGCACCCCCACGGTTTCGACGACGAGGACATCTGGGACATCGCGGCCATCACGGCATTCTTTGGCCTGTCCAACCGCATGGCCAGCTTTGCAGGCATGCAGCCCAACCCCGAGTTCTATCTGATGGGCCGTGTTCCCAAGGCCAGGCCGGTGGCCTGATGATGGCCCAGCGCGCCGCAGCGACGATCTTGCTCTGGGCACTGACCGCCCCTGCCGCACAGACCGCTGGGTTTGGCCCCCGCAGAGGGAACACTGCCCATTGACACATTGCCCATGGCCGTGGCCGTGGCCGTGCCCCACCGGTACGCT
>DATLGV010000461.1:0-3290 GCA_035540275.1 Acidovorax sp.
CAACTGCGCTGGCAGGTGCTGGTCATCCAGGCGGCCCGCAATGCGCCCGAGTTCAATGGGCGGCTGGAACTGGTGCTGGCGGGCACGCTGGATGGCAAGCCCTGGACACAGACCCAGCCGGCCCAGGGCCAGCCGCTGCAGGTCAAACAATACCGCCGCATCGAGGGCGTGCTCGATCTGCCGCCCCAGGCCGTGGTAAAAACCGTGACCGCGCGCGTGCTGGAGGGCGCCACCGTCCGCACCAGCCAGACCATGGCCATCGAATAGCGCAGGGTGGAAGGTGGAGGGTGATGCTGTGGCCAGGTTTCTAAGATCGTAAACACGGTCTAAGCATTCGCCCAGACGCCCCATGCCACCGGCAGTCACCCGCGGCTGATCTGGCGCCCATTCCACCCGCAGGCAGGCCCGGGGGTCTGCCTGCTTCTCCAGGAGTTCTTCCCATGTTTTCACGTAAAAAGCAGCCCCCCATCAAAAGCCTGGTGGCACAGGGCACCAAGATCGAAGGCAATGTGCATTTTGCCGAGGGCATGCGCATTGATGGGGATGTGGTGGGCGACATACGGTCTGCGGCAGACCAGCCCAGCATCCTGGTGATCTCCGAAACCGCGCGGGTCGAAGGCGCGGTGCATGCCGACCACGTGATCATCAACGGCCAGGTGCTGGGCCCCGTGCATGCGGGTGAACTGCTGGAGTTGCAGCCCAAGGCGCAGATCACCGGCAATGTGCATTACAAGGCGCTGGAGATGCACCAGGGTGCCGTGATCGCGGGGCAGTTGATTCCGACCGCCGTGCTGATCGAGCAAAAGCCCCCACTGAAGTTAGCGTCAAACAGCCAGTGACCTGAATTCCCGAGAGGTTTGCAGTAGTATTCCGTGCAAACCCTGAACCCGGAGTACCCCATGAGCGCAGTTGCCGAAAACATCCAGACCGAAATGCCCGCCCCCATTCTGTTCACCGACAGCGCGGCGGCCAAGGTGGCGGACCTGATTGCCGAAGAAGGCAACCCCGACCTGAAGCTGCGGGTGTTTGTGCAAGGCGGCGGCTGCTCCGGTTTCCAGTATGGTTTCACGTTCGATGAAATCACCAACGAAGACGACACCACCATGACCAAGAACGGTGTGTCGCTGCTCATCGATGCCATGAGCTACCAGTACCTCGTGGGCGCAGAGATCGACTACAAGGAAGACCTGCAAGGCGCGCAGTTCGTGATCAAGAACCCCAACGCCACCACCACCTGCGGCTGCGGCTCCAGCTTCTCGGCGTGAGGATCGTTGTGCCAGGCAAAGCCTGCGCCCCTGCCGCTGACTGAATCAACCGCCTTCGGGCGGTTTTTTCATGGCGATTTTCTGTCTCTCCCCTTTGAACGCCCCTCAACCCATGCGCCAGGAACCTTCCCAGAAAGTGCTGCTGTGGCTGGTGGCCGTCGGCTTTTTCATGCAGACGCTGGACGCCACCATCGTCAACACCGCGCTGCCCGCCATGGCGCAGAGCCTGGGCGAGAGCCCGCTGCGCATGCAGTCGGTGGTCGTTGCGTACTCGCTGGCCATGGCGATGCTGATTCCGGCGTCCGGCTGGGTGGCCGACCGGTTTGGTGCGCGCCGCGTGTACTTTCTGGCCATCGTCTTTTTTGTGGCGGGCTCGGTGTTCTGTGCGCTGTCGCACAGCCTGACCCAACTGGTGGCCGCCCGGGTGCTCCAGGGGCTGGGGGGCGCGCTGCTGCTGCCCGTGGGGCGCCTGGTGGTGCTGCGCACCTTCCCGCGCGAGAAGTTCTTGCAGGCCATGAGTTTTGTGGCGATCCCCGGGCTGATCGGCCCGCTGATCGGCCCAACCCTGGGAGGCTGGCTGGTCGAGGTGGCCTCCTGGCACTGGATCTTTCTGATCAACCTGCCGGTGGGGCTGGTGGGCTGTGCCGCCACCATGCGCTACATGCCGGCGGTGCCTGCGCCGACGGTGGCGCGGTTTGACCTGGCCGGCTACCTGATGCTTGCCTTTGGCATGGTGGCGCTCTCGCTGGCCTTGGATGGCCTGGCCAGCCTGGGGCTGCGGCAGGCGAGTGTTCTGGTGCTCATGATCTTCGGGCTGGCGAGCCTGGTGGCCTACTGGCTGCACGCGGCGAGGCGGCCCGACCCGCTGTTTTCGCCCCGGCTGTTCTCGGTGGACACCTTGCGCATCGGGCTGCTGGGCAATCTGTTTGCGCGGCTGGGCAGCTCGTGCATGCCGTTCCTGATTCCGTTGCTGCTGCAGGTGACCATGGGCTATTCGCCGCTGCAGGCGGGCATGATGATGCTGCCCGTGGCGGTGGCGGGGATGTCCATGAAGCGGTTCACCACCACGCTGATCACCCGCTTTGGCTACCGCCAGGTGCTGGTGGGCAACACGCTGCTGGTGGGGCTGACCATGGCCAGCTTCGGGCTGGCGGCGCCCTCGCAGCCGCTGTGGGTGCATGTGGTGCAACTGGCGGTGTTCGGGGCGGTGAACTCGCTGCAGTTCACGGCCATGAACACCGTGACCCTCAAGGACCTGGGGCACGACATGGCCAGCAGCGGCAACAGCCTGCTGTCGATGGTGCAGATGGTGGCCATGGGCATGGGGGTGGCTGCGGCAGGGGCCGTACTGGCGGCGTTCACCGATTTCTTCCAGCCACCGGGCACAGGCCAGACCCTGCAAGCCTTTCAGGCCACATTCGCCTGCATGGGGCTGATCACGGTGGCTTCGGCCGGTATCTTCTGGCAACTGTCGCCGCAAGACCGTTCCGGCACCCAGGCCGGCGCCTCGGTCGACGCCGGGGACCACGGCTGATCGCCGTGCCCAGGGCTGTGTAGACCCGACGGTTCAGGCCGGGTACACCGCGCCCAGCACGCGGGTACCAGCTGCACCCGTCACGCTGGGCAAATTGCCCGGTTCACCCTGCAGCGCCCGGCGCGCCAGCCAGGCAAAAGCGGCGGCTTCCACTTGCAGGGCAGGCAGGCCCAGCGCATCGGTGGCCACCACCTGCAGGGACGGGCAGGCGGCCTGCAGCCGCTGCATGAGCTTGCCGTTGAGCGCGCCACCGCCGCATACGGCCAGGGTTTTGCTATTGTTTATATAGCTATTGGCGCATAGAGCACTAGCGCCTGCGGTGAATTCAGTCAAAGTGGCTTGTACATCGGCCGCAGCGGCCTGCGCAAAGGGCTGCAGGTGCGCGGCCAGCCAGGCGGGGTTGAACAGGTCGCGGCCCGTGCTCTTGGGGGGCGCCTTGTGCAGATACGGCTCCTGCAGCAAGGCGCTCCCCAAGAGCACGGGCCGCGACC
>DATLGV010000462.1:0-2949 GCA_035540275.1 Acidovorax sp.
GCCCACACCCGCGCCTACGACGTGGACATCATGAACCTGCAGCGTGCCGACAAGCTGATTCCCGCCGCGCAGCCAGGGGGGTTGATCGAAGTGCAGCTCGCCAACGGCGGCTCGCTCCAGGCCAAGACGGTGATTCTGTCCACCGGCGCCCGCTGGCGCAACGTGAACGTACCCGGCGAAGCCGAGTACAAGAACAAGGGCGTGGCCTACTGCCCGCACTGCGACGGCCCGCTGTTCAAGGGCAAGCGCGTGTCGGTCATCGGTGGCGGCAACAGCGGTGTCGAAGCCGCGATTGACCTCGCTGGCGTGGTGGCCCACGTCACGCTCATCGAATTTGCCGACCAGCTCAAGGCCGACGCCGTGCTGGTCACCAAGCTCAAGAGCCTGCCCAACGTGACCATTCACACCAACGCGCAGACCACTGAAATCACCGGTGCTGACGGCAAGGTGAACGGCCTCAAGTACAAGGACCGCGCGACCAACGTGGAGCACACCGTGGCACTGGAAGGCGTGTTCGTGCAGATCGGCCTGGTGCCCAACACCGAATGGCTCAAGGGCACGGTGGAGCTGTCGCGCTTTGGCGAGGTCATTGTGGATGCGCACGGCCGCACCAACCTCCCCGGTGTGTTTGCGGCGGGCGACTGCACCACGGTACCGTTCAAGCAGATCGTGATTGCAGCGGGCGAGGGCTCCAAGGCAGCGCTGAGCGCGTTCGATCACCTGATCCGCATGCCCGTGGTGGTGGCGGGCGCTGCGCAGCCACCGGCCCGTGAGCCCCAGCCTGCTTGATGGCAGACACCCACGGCTTTCAACAATACAAGACCCGTTCACACCGGGCCTGTCGAAGCGCCGCGCAAGGCTTCGGCAAGTTCCGCCCGGCCGCTCAGTACACCAGCCGCTCCGGCCGGATCTCCTGCAGGATGGTGGTGGCGATTTCCTCGATCGACTTGGTGGTGGTCGAGAGCCAGCGAATCCCCGAGCGGCGCATCATGGCCTCTGCCTCCGCCACCTCGTTGCGGCAGTTGAGCAGGTCGGCGTACTTCGAGCCTGGGCGGCGCTCGCTGCGGATCTCGGAGAGCCGCTCGGGGCTGATGGTCAGGCCAAAGATCTTGCTGCGAAACGGCACCAGCGCGGGGGGGAGCTGGCGGCGCTCGAAGTCTTCGGGGATCAGCGGGTAATTGGCGGCTTTCAGGCCGCACTGCATGGCCAGGTACAGGCTGGTGGGGGTCTTGCCGCTGCGGCTCACGCCCACCAGGATCACGTCGGCGCCGGCCAGGTCGCGGTTGCTCTGGCCGTCGTCATGCGCCAGGCTGAAATTGATGGCTTCGATGCGGTCGGTGTATTCCTTGCTGCGGCTCACGTCGCTGAAGCGGCCGATGCGGTGGTTGGACTTGATGCCCAGCTCCTGTTCCAGCGGGTGCACAAAGGTGCCAAACATGTCCAGCAGCATGCCCTTGCAGCCGTCCTGGATCACTTTGAGCACCTCCATGTTGACCAGGGTGGTGAAGACGATGGGCTTTTTGCCCTCGACCTCCCCGGTGTGGTTGATCTGCCGCACCGCCTGGTGGGCCTTGTCCACGGTGTCGATGAAGGGCAGGCGCACGTGGCGCGGCTTCATCTCGAACTGGGCCAGGATGGCGTTGCCGAAGGTTTCGGCGGTGATGCCGGTGCCGTCAGAGACAAAAAATACGGTGCGCGAGTGCATGGAGCCCCTTTTTTTGGATGCGGCTTGCGCCAGTGGGGTGGACACCACCCAAAGGTGGCAATGACCCGTTTTGCGTCAGTCGCGTGAAAGCGTCAGCCCGTTGCCAGAAGCTCGGGCCTACAATTGTCACAATTATCCAATTCTCACCATGCACCGCGTCGGCCCACAACCACAACGACAAAGCCTCAGGCCGTGCATGGCCGCCTGCCAGGAGCCATCCAGGGCCCGGCATGCAGACCCGGTTTCAACTTCTGGAGCTTTCCCATGTCTGCACTTTTCAGCCCGACCGCCCTGGTCGTACCGTTTGAAAACCTGAGAATGACCGATGTCGAGGTCGTTGGCGGTAAAAACGCCAGCCTCGGCGAGATGATCTCCCAGCTGCCGCAAGGCGTGCGCGTGCCCACGGGCTTCGCGACCACCGCCCACGCGTTCCGCGAGTTTCTGGCCTACGACGGCCTGGCCGACCGCATCAGTGCCAAGCTCAAGAGCCTGGACACCGAAGACGTGCGCGCCCTCGCGCAGGTCGGCGCTGAAATCCGCGCCATGGTCGAGGCCCAGCCCTTCCCGGCCGACCTGCAACAGGCCATTGCCGACGAATTTGCCAAGCTGAGCGCTGGCAACCCCGCCGCCTCGTTTGCCGTGCGCTCGTCCGCCACGGCCGAAGACTTGCCCGACGCCTCCTTTGCCGGCCAGCAGGAAACCTTCCTGAACGTGGTGGGCATCGACGAAGTCATGCACAAGATGAAGGAAGTGTTCGCGTCGCTGTACAACGACCGCGCCATCTCCTACCGCGTGCACAAGGGCTTCGAGCACGACGTGGTCGCTCTGTCCGCTGGCGTGCAGCGCATGGTGCGCTCCGACCTCGGCGCTGCGGGTGTGATGTTCACCATCGACACCGAATCCGGCTTTGAAGACGTGGTGTTCATCACCAGCAGCTACGGCCTGGGCGAGACGGTGGTGCAGGGCGCCGTGAACCCCGACGAGTTCTACGTGCACAAGCCCATGCTCAAGGCGGGCAAGAAGGCGCTGATCCGCCGCAACCTGGGCAGCAAGCTGATCCAGATGGTGTTCTCCACGCCCGAGGAAAAGTCCGCCAGCGGCAAGCTGGTCAAGACCATTGATGTGCCCACCGAGCAGCGCAACCGCTACTCGCTGACCGATGCCGATGTGGAGCAACTGGCCCGCTACGCGCTGGTGATCGAGCAGCACTACGGCCGCCCCATGGACATCGAGTGGGGCAAGGA
>DATLGV010000463.1:0-3883 GCA_035540275.1 Acidovorax sp.
GCCCGTCACCGTCGTGGCCTCGCTGAACGAGCAGGTCAAAGGCTTCGTCCTGCCTGCGCAGGCCGTCGTGCGCAACAGTGCCAACGAGCCGGTGGTCTGGATCAAGTCCGGTGCGGAGCGCTACATTCCCCAGCCGGTGCAGTACCGGTCCCTGGACGCCGCCACGGTGGTCGTCACGCAGGGCCTGGGTGCTGACAACCGCGTGGTGGTGCAAGGGGCACCGCTGATCGCACAGATCCGCTGAACGGAGCCCACGCAATGTTCAATTGGATCGTAAGGAACAGCCTTCACAACCGCCTGTTCGTCCTGGCGGTCGCGGCGCTGCTGATGGTCTACGGGGCTATCACCGCATGGCGCACGCCAGTCGATGTGTTTCCCGACCTCAACAAGCCCCTGGTCACCGTCCTGACGGAAGCCGGAGGCATGGCGCCCGAAGAGGTCGAGCAACTGGTGACCTTCCCTCTGGAGACCGCGCTCAACGGCATGCCCGGGGTCACGCGGGTTCGCTCCACGTCCGGCGTGGGCCTGTCCATCCTCTATGCCGAGTTCGATTGGGGGACGGACATCTACCGCAACCGCCAGCTTGTGGCGGAACGCCTGGCATTGGTGCGGGAGCAACTCCCAGGGGGCATCACGCCCGTTATGGGGCCAGTGTCTTCCATCATGGGCGAAGTCATGCTCATCGCACTGCCGTTGGCGGCAGGCGATGGTAAGGCTGCTGCAGCGACACCTATGCAGGCGCGCGAGTATGCGGACTTCGTGCTGCGCCCAAGACTTCTGTCGATTCCAGGGGTGTCTCAGGTCATCCCTATCGGCGGCGAAGTACGCCAGTTGCGGGTCGAGCCGGATACCGCGCGCATGGCGCAGTTCGGGGTGACCTTGACACAGGTCGAACAGGCCCTTCGCGGCTTTGCAGGAAATGCGGGAGGTGGGTTCATCGACCTCAACAGCCATGAATTCCTCATCCGCCACATCGGCCGTACCAGCCGTGTCGAGGACCTGCAGGGCGTGGCGGTGGCCTGGAAGGACGGCCGATCCATCTTGCTGGAGCAGGTGGCCAATGTCCGCTTCGCTGCCGCCATGAAGCGCGGCGACGCAGGATACAGCGGTGTGCCTGCCGTCATTGTCAGTGTGCAAAAGCAGCCAGCGGCCGATACCGTCAAGCTCACTCACGCCATCGAAGCGGCGTTGGGGGATCTCAGGCAGGGGCTGCCCGTGGGGTTGGCTGCTCCGAAGGTGCTGTTTCGTCAGGCCGACTTCATCGAGGCGTCCATCGGCAACGTGACCGAGGCCTTGCGTGATGGCGCCATCATGGTAGCCATCGTGTTGTTCGCCTTCCTGTTGTCCGCGCGCACCACGTTAATCTCGCTTGTGGCGATTCCCTTGTCGCTGGCCGTCACGGCCATGGTCTTTCGGCTGCTTGACCAGTCCATCAACGTCATGACACTGGGTGGCCTGGCCATTGCCATTGGCGAGCTGGTAGACGATGCGGTGGTGGATGTGGAGAACATACTGCGCAGGCTGAAGCAGAACCGTGCCCAGGGCAATCCACTGTCCATGCTGGAGGTCGTGCGCCGGGCGAGCGTGGAAGTTCGCTCGGGCATCGTCTATGCCACCGCCATCGTGGTGCTGGTGTTTGTGCCGCTGTTTGCGCTGCCAGGCATTGAAGGGCGCCTGTTCACGCCCCTGGGCATCGCCTACATCGTGTCGGTGCTGGCCTCGATGCTGGTCTCGATGACGGTCACGCCGGTTCTGTGCCTTTACCTGTTGCCGGGGATGAAACGGCTGGAACACGGTGACAGCACGTTGGTCGCCTGGCTCAAGCGGCGGGATGCGCAAGTGCTCAGCTGGTCGTTTTTTCGCGCCAAGGTGCTGATGGCTGTCGCCGCACTGGCGGTAGCTGCAGCAGCTGCAAGCGTCCCGTTTTTTCCACGAGCCTTTCTGCCTGCCTTCAATGAGGGTTCGCTAGTGTTGGGCATGGTGTTCAACCCGGGCACAGCGCTGGCAGAAGCCAATCGCATGGGCGCGTTGGCCGAGACGCTGATCGCAGAGGTTCCCGAGGTCACCCAGGTGGGGCGCCGGACGGGACGCGCCGAGCTGGATGAACATGCCGAAGGCGTGCACTCGGCCGAGATCGATGTGGACCTGAAGCGGTCTACCCGGGACCGGGAAGCCGTCATGGCGGACATCCGGGCCCGTTTGGTCGTCCTCCCGGCCCAGGTGGCCATAGGGCAGCCTATCTCCCACCGCCTGGATCACCTCTTGTCAGGGGTGCGTGCACAGATAGCGCTCAAGATCTTCGGCGACGACACGGACACTTTGCGGGGCTTGGCCGAGCAGATGCGCCAAGGACTCTCGGGCGTTCCAGGGCTGGTGGATCTGACGGTGGAAAAGCAGGTGCTGATTCCCCAGATCACGGTACGGCTGGACCACCGCAAGGCTGCGCAGGTCGGACTGTCCCCGGGCGAAGCGGTGCGGGTGCTGCAGGCTCTGACTGACGGTGCCCATGGTGCGCAGATCGTGGACGGCCTGCGCCGCTATGAACTGGTGCTGCGCCTGCCCGATGACAAACGCAGTCCTCAGGATCTGGCTCGCACGCTGATCGACACGCCTGCGGGGCAGATACCGGTGTCTGCCATCGCCACGGTCCAGGAAACCGATGGACCGAACCAGATTGGCCGAGAAAACGGTCGTCGGCGCATCGTGGTCTATGCCAACACGGACGGCTCCGACATGGGCCGCGTCATTGCCGACATTCGTGCGGTGATGGCCAAAACACCTCTGCCCGCTGGGACGTTCCTGAGCCTGGAAGGCCAGTTCCAGGCCCAGGAGCAGGCCATGCAACTGATCGTCGGCCTGTCGCTGGTGTCATTGGCGATGATCTTTCTCGTTCTGTATGTGCGCTACAAGTCGGCTGTGGTGGCCGGGATCATCATGGCCAACATTCCGCTTGCACTGATTGGCAGCGTTACAGCGATGTGGCTGGCGGGAGTGAGCCTGTCCGTGGCCTCCATGGTCGGCTTTATCACGCTGGCGGGCATCGCCACACGCAACGGGATTTTGAAGGTCAGCCACTACATCAACCTTTGCAAGTTCGAGGGAGAGGTCTTTGGCCAGCCCATGATCGTGCGTGGCTCGCTGGAACGCTTGACCCCAGTGCTGATGACGGCGTTGGTGGCGGCCTTTGCGCTGACCCCGCTGCTGCTGGCAGCTGACGCGCCTGGCAAGGAGATCCTGCACCCGGTGGCGGTCGTGATTTTTGGTGGACTCGTCAGCTCTACCTTGCTGGACACGCTGCTGACGCCCGTGATGTTCTGGCTTTTTGGCGAAAGTGCCACCCGGCGCTTGATTGAGGGCAGCAGCGCACACGCCGAAAGCGAACCCATAGCCCAGGAGGCCTATTGATCCCTCACTGCGACTGTATTACTTCCAACTTTTTGATAGAGGCCTCGGAGCGCTGCCTTTTGAAGCGCTCCAGTGAAACAAACTCACCTAAAGGCGACCCAAATGATCATGAAAAAGAACTTCTCCCAACTGATAGCAGCCACCGCAATCGTGATGGCATCCCTGGCAAGTGCGCCTGCTGCCATGGCCCATGGTGCCGCCGCCCCTGTCCATGGCGGAGTCGTGCAAACCGCTGCCGATTTGTCGTTTGAGTTAGTCGCATCTTCCGATGGCGCGAATATCTACATCCAAGACCACGGCAAAGATGCGGATGCCTCACGGTTCGAGGGCAAGCTGACAGTGCTCAACGGTGCGGATAAGTCAGAAGCGACCCTGAAGCCGGCAGGGGCGAACAAACTGGAGGCCAAGGGAGTCACCTTGTCCAAAGGGGCGAAGGCAGTCGCGGTGCTGACCACCAATGGCAAGAAGAGCATCACGG
>DATLGV010000464.1:0-1938 GCA_035540275.1 Acidovorax sp.
CTCCACTGATGTGGCCATCAGCGACTTGGTGTTCGAGGTGCTGGGCCTGGCGCGCGACCGCGACCTGGTGCCGCTGGGCTCGGCCTTTCCGGGGCTGGAGCTGTTTCCGCTCGATCGTCTGGCGCGCTGCCTGGCCAGCGGCATGCGCAAGCTCGATCCGTGGACCATCGTGCAAAGCCTGCCGCCCGGCGACGAACGACTGCGCCAGCAGATTGCGCTGCGCTATGGCGTGCACGGCATGGCGGTGGATGTGGAAGAAATCATCATCACCAACGGCGCGATGGAGGCGCTCAACCTCTGCCTGGAAGCCGTCACCCAGCCCGGCGACGTGGTGGTGGTCGAATCGCCCACCTTCTACGCCGCGCTGC
Source organism: Acidovorax sp. (assembly GCA_035540275.1). Classification (GTDB taxonomy): domain Bacteria; phylum Pseudomonadota; class Gammaproteobacteria; order Burkholderiales; family Burkholderiaceae_C; genus Acidovorax. The sequence continues at coordinate 369 of DATLGV010000464.1, forward strand.
AGGCGCTGGAGCGGCTGAACCTGCAGGCGCTGGAAATCGCCACCCACCCGCGCGACGGCGTCGACCTGGCCGCGCTGGCCGAGGCGCTGGAGCGCCAGTCTTCACACAAGCCCCACCAGCCCATCAAGGCCTGCTGGCTCATGCCCAGCTTTCAGAACCCCCTGGGCAGCCTGATGCCCGAGGGCAAAAAGCGCGAACTGGTCGCCCTGCTCGCCCGCCACGGCGTGCCACTGATCGAGGACGACGTCTATGGCGAACTGCACTTTGGCCCCCAGCTCCCGCCCCCGGCCAAGGCGTTTGATGGCCAGGGGCTGGTGATGCACTGCGGCTCGTTCAGCAAAAGCCTGGCGCCCGGCTACCGCGTGGGCTGGGTGGCAGCGGGCCGCCAGGCCACAGCCGTGCAGCGGCTCAAGCTCATGACCACGCTCTCGGCCGCCACACCGTCGCAGCAGGCGCTGTCCGAATACCTGGCCCAGGGTGGGTATGACCGGCATTTGCGCCAGCTGCGCCGCAGTCTGGGCGAGCAGCAAGCGATTGCTTTGGCGGCCGTGGCGCAGCACTTTCCGCGCGGCACCCGTGTGTCGCGGCCCGAGGGAGGCTACTTTCTGTGGGTGGAACTGCCGCCCCCGGTGAACGCGCTGGAACTGCACCGCCTGGCACTGCAGCAGGGCATCAGCTTGGCGCCCGGGCAGATCTTTTCGGCCGACCAGCGGTTTGCACACTGCGTGCGCATCAACTACGGGCATCCGGCGCAGGGGCGGCTGGAACCTGCGCTGCGCACCGTGGGCGAGTTGGCGGCCCGGCTCGCACAGGGACAAATCAGCGAACAGATTGCTATCCAATAAAGCGCTATCGAGGCTTATTGCACTGTCGAATTTTGGCAATTTGGCGATGAAATGGCATGGAAAACTCCAAACAGCGCCGCTCCGGCCCCACCACCCGCCACCAAACTCAGCTTTCCCCAAACTGACGCGCAGCGCCTGCGTTGGTTGCACCCAACTCCGGGTTCCTACGGCTCCCGCCGCACACACGCCTCGGCATACTGGCGGCCGCCCACACCCGGCCGCCCAGCCGGGCCCGCGCATCACCCTCCGCCCCCACACCATGGCCACACCACAGCCGGTCCCGTTTCTCACGGTCGAAGACGAAGACGACTGGGTCGTATCTTTTGCGCTCGGGCCGCGCGGTGCCAACCGCCTGACCCTGATGCGCACGCCCCATCTGGAGTTCATGCTCCGCCCCGACCAACGGGGGGTGTCTGTGGGCTGCGCCGAGGTCGGCCAGCGCCCCGCCCTGCTGGTGGCCGTGCAATGGGGTCGCCACAGCGTGGACGTGGTATCCACCGCCAAGCGCTACAGCCTGGACATCAGCAAGGTGGACACCGCCACCCGCACCGCGGCGCTGCGCGTGCTGGGCAAGATGAATTTTGATCGGCGGTTTCAGCTGGGAGGCGTTTGAGAACCTGTTCAAAGTCTTTTTGGAGTTGCACAAGTCCCTTGCCGGGATGGGATGCAAGGCGCGGTGCGCAGTGGATAGCCCGGCTATCCACAAGCGCCGCAACGCCGCAGAC
>DATLGV010000465.1:0-3035 GCA_035540275.1 Acidovorax sp.
CACCTGTGGCGCGTGGTGGGCGAGTACGCCAACTACAGCGTTTTTGACGTGCCGGGCAATGACGCGCTGCATGACATCCTGAGCAAGCTGCCTTTGTTCCCCTTCATGAAGATCACGGTCACGCCCCTGGCCCAACATCCGTCGGCCATCGCCTGACCCCGGCGCAGCGCCTGGGCACCGACCTTATTCTCACTGGCAGGACTTCCCATGAACCCCCTTGGCCGCCGATCCTTTACCACCGCCGCCGCCGCGGCGCTGCTGCTGCTGTCCCTTTGCGCCGGGGCCCAGACCGTGCCGGCCTGGCCTTCCAAGCCCATCAAGTGGGTGGTGCCGTTCCCGCCCGGTGGCGCCATGGACGTCATCGCCCGCACGCTGGGCGAAAAGGCGGCACGCGATCTGGGCCAGGCGGTGGTCATCGAAAACCGCCCCGGGGCGGGGGGCAACATCGGGGCCGACTATGTCGCCAAGCAGCCAGCCGACGGCTACACCATCCTGATCACGTCGATCGGCATGGCGACCAACAAGGCGCTGTACCCCCGGCTCACGTACGACCCCGTCAGAGACTTTGCGCCCATCAGCCTGCTGGCCGTGGTGCCCAATGTCCTGGTCGTGAATGCCGCCAAGACCGCCGACCGCTCCGTCAAGGAGGTGGTGGCCCGCGCCCAGAAGGAGCCGGACAAGCTCACCTATGCATCTGCGGGCAACGGCACATCCATCCACCTGGCGGGCGAGGTGTTCGCGTCGATGGCGGGTGTGCAGATCACCCACATTCCCTACAAGGGCAGCGGCCCCGCCGTGACCGACATGCTGGGCGGCCAGGTGGACCTGATGTTCGACAGCGTGACCTCGGCACGTCCCCACATCCAGTCGGGCAAGCTGCGCGCGCTGGGGGTGACCACTGCGCGGCGGTCTTCGGCATTGCCCGACGTGCCGACCCTGGCCGAGGCCGGTGTGCCTGGCTACGAGGTATCGCCATGGTTTGCCGTGTTTGCCCGTGCGGGAACCCCGCCCGAGGTGATTGCGCGCCTGAACAGGGTGCTCAACGATGCCATGAAGCAGCCTGAGACGCTGCGCAAGCTGGAGGCCGTGGGCGCAGAGACCATCGGCTCCACGCCGCAGGAACTGGCCGCGCACCTGAACCGGGAGCTGGATCGCTGGGGCCAACTCATCCAGCAGCGCAACATCCGTGCGGATTGATGTCCGGCTCCGCCGGAGCCACAGCTGAAAGGCTCGCGCAGGTGCGGTTCAAGGACTGGTCTCTCACGGCCTGGGTGGCGGGGTTCCTGGCGGTGTTGATTGCATACGCCGGCCCGCTCGTGATCTTCATCCAGGCAGCGCAAGTGGGGCGCGTATCGCCCGCAGAGCTGACGTCCTGGATCTGGGCGATATCGATGGGTGCAGGAATCAGCGGGCTGCTGCTGAGCTGGTGGCTGCGGCTGCCCATCGTCACGGCGTGGTCCGCACCGGGCACGGCCCTGCTCCTCTCGCTGTTTCCGCAGGTCCGCATGCCCGAGGTCGTGGGCGCCTACCTGGTGGCGGCCGCCGTCGTGGTGCTGCTGGGCGCCACGGGCTACTTCGAGAAGGTGGTCAGCCGCATCCCCAAGGGCATTGCAGCCGGCATGATGGCGGGCATCCTGTTCCAGTTTGGCGTGCAGGCGTTCCGCGTGAGCGGCGAGGCGCCCGCCGTGGTGCTGGCCATGCTGGGGGCCTACCTGCTGGGCAGGCGGCTGGCGCCGCGCTACGCCATCGTGCTGGTGGCCTGCACCGGTTTTGCCGTGGCCTGGGCGTCGGGCACCACCCATCTGCAGGCCTTGTCGCTCTCGCTGGCCACCCCTGTGGCCATTGCGCCCCGGTTCGAGGCCAGCGCCATGCTCAGCCTGGCCCTGCCACTGGTGCTGGTGAGCCTCACGGGCCAATACCTGCCGGGCATGGCCGTCCTGCGGCTGGCGGGCTACCCCGTGCCGGCCCGGGCCGTGGTGGCTGGCACGGGCGTCGCTTCGTTGGCGGTGGCGTGCTTTGGCGGCATCTCCATCGTGCTGGCTTCCATCACGGCGGCCCTGTGCACCGGCAAAGATGCACATCCCCACCCTGACAAGCGCTACGTAGCGGGCATGGCCAATGGCGTTTTCTATATCGTGGGCGGGACCTTTGCGGGGACCATCGTGCAAGTGTTTGCTGCATTCCCCGCGTCCCTCGTGGCGGCGCTGGCGGGCCTGGCACTCATCGGAGCCGTGGTGTCCAACATCCGGGCGCTGGCCGCAGAGGGGGCTTATGTCGAGCCTTCCGTCATCACCTTCCTGGCCACCGCCTCGGGCATGTCGCTGTTCGGTTGGGGGTCTGCGTTCTGGGGGGTGGTGTTGGGGATGTTCGCTTACTGGCTGATTCCGCCGGTGGGGGGCCGCAGGGCCTCGTAAACACGTTCTTAGGCATGCACCAGGTTCCGCCCAGGCGTTCGCATGGGCGGCCGTCCGATGTTTCAGGCGACCACCGATGCCGGGTAGAGGGTGCGCAGGGTGTGGAGGATGAGCTCGGCCATCGCCTGCTGTGTCAGGGTGGCAGGGCGCTGTGAACTGACGGCCAGGAAGAGCTTGCTGCGCAGCCGGGCACCGCCTGACTGTCCTTCGACAGGTGCGGCGGCCGCGTCGCCGGGGGTGCCATGGATGGGCCGGGTGCTGAACACCTCGGCCTTGCCCGAGGTGGTGACCGCATTCATGGGCAGCACCGCACAGCCCGCGCCATCGGCCACCAGGTCCAGGATGGCGGCCACACCGTCGATCTCCAGGCTGATCTGCGGGCGTTTGCCACGTGCGGCCAGCTCCGACTCCACCAGCATGCGGATGGAGTTGGGACGGGTGGGGATGACCAGCGGAAAGCGCGGCAGTTCGTCCAGCGGCAGGGGCGTGCGGGCCAGGGCATCGGCCTGCGCCTCGCTCTGGCCGGGGGCGCGGCGCTGCACCAGAAACAGGTCTTCCTCCAGCAGCGCGGTGGTCTCGATGCCCGGCGCGGGCGTGGTGTTGTAGAGCAGCGCAATGTCG
>DATLGV010000466.1:0-3072 GCA_035540275.1 Acidovorax sp.
CCCTGGCTTCTATGCCGACCGGCTCGAAAAAGGCCAGTGACATGAAGCTGCTGGAGCCCGGCACCGAGATCGACGGCTTCCGCGTGGTGGACTGCATCCACGCCGGCGGCATGGCCCACATCTACGCGGTGGAGTACGCGCAGGCCGACCGTAGCCCCGGCTTTGCCATGGCGATGAAGATCCCGCGCATGACGGCGGGCGACGGGGCCGAGAACATCGTGAGCTTCGAGGTCGAGCTACAGATCCTGCCCGTGCTCAGCGGCCCGCATGTGCCGCGTTTTGTGGCGGCGGGCGACCTGGTGCGGCTGCCCTACCTGGTCATGGAATACATCGCCGGCCAGACGCTGCAGCACTGGCTGGATGCGCCCGGGCGCTGCGACATCGAAGCAATAGCCCGCCTGGGCGCCGCCACGGCGCACGCCGCGCACAGCCTGCACCAGCAGAACGTGTGCCACCTGGACCTCAAGCCCGCCAACGTGCTCATCAAAGACGATGGCACGGCCGTGCTGCTGGACTTTGGCCTCTCGTGCCACGCCCACTACCCCGACCTGCTGGCCGAGGAGATGCGCCAGGCCGTGGGCTCGCCCGCCTGGATTGCGCCCGAGCAGGTGGTGGGCGTGCGCGGCGACCCGCGCAGCGACATCTTCGCCATCGGCGTGATGCTGTACGAGCTGGCCACCGGCGAGCTGCCCTTTGGCGCGCCCACCACCAGCGGCGGCATGCGCCAGCGCCTGTGGATGACGCCCGCGCCGCCGCGCAAGCACCGCGCCGACATCCCGCCCTGGCTGCAAGAGATCATCCTGCGCTGCCTGGAGCCCGAGGCCGCAAGCCGCTACCCATCCGCCGCACACCTGGCGTTTGACCTGTCCAACCCCGAGCAGGTGCTCATCACCGAACGCGGCGAGCGCACCGAACGCACGCCGCTGCGCACCCACCTGCGCCGCTGGCTGCGCGCGGCGGGCATGCACTACACGCCCAGCCCCCTGCCCTCGCAGCAGATCGAGGACACCCCCATCCTCATGGTGGCTGTGCCCCATGCCGACGTGACGGACGCCACGCTGTATTCGCTGCGCCAGGCCGTGGGTCGATCATTGGGCATCCGCCCCGGCGCGCGGCTGGCCTGCGTGACCGTGGTGTCGCCCGGCGCCAGCAGCACCAGCGACAGCGAGCGCAGCGAAACCACGCTGCATCGCCAGCACATGGCGCGCCTGCGCCAGTGGGCCCAGGGACTGGACCTGACCGGCCATGCCGTGAGCTACCACGTGCTGGAAGCCAGCGACGTGGCCCAGGCGCTGGTGCGCTACGCGGCCAGCAACCACGTGAGCATGATGATCCTGGGCGCCGCCACCCACGGGCTGCAGACCCAGCGTTTTTTCGCCACCGTGCCCATGCGTGTGGCGCGCGACGCGCCCTGCACCGTCATCCTCGTCAAGCAGGCCCTGCCTTTTGAGCAGCTGGCCCAGCCCACGATCGATGGATAGCTACGGCACGCCGCACACCTGTCGCCCAGGCGGCGCGCATCGCTTGAGCGTGCGCCCGCTTTGGTTTAGCGTGGCGGCATGAGCACCACCACCCTCCTCATGCGCCAGGACCAGCTGGCCACCACCCGCCTGTTGACCACCGACGACACCCCGCTGGCCGAGGGCCAGGTCCGCGTGCGGGTCGATTCGTTTGCCCTCACGGCCAACAACATCACCTACGCCGCGCTGGGCGACATGCTGAACTACTGGCAGTTCTTCCCCACCGGCGAGGCGGGCTGGGGCATCGTGCCCGTGTGGGGCTTTGGCACCGTGGTGCAGTCGCTGCACCCGGCCGTGGCCGTGGGCGAGCGGCTGTATGGCTACTGGCCCATGGCCAGCCAGGCCGTGCTGTCGCCAGAGCGCGTCAACCCCACGGGCTTCAGCGACGGCGCCCCGCACCGCGCGGGCCTGCATGCGGTCTACAACCACTACCTGCGCACCGGCACCGACGGGCTGTACCGCGCCGACAACGAAGACGTGCAGGCCCTGCTGCGGCCGCTGTTCATCACCTCGTGGCTCATCGACGACTTTCTGGCCGACCAGCAGTTCTTTGGCGCCCGGCGCATGCTGCTGTCCAGCGCTTCGAGCAAGACCGCCTACGGCACCGCCTTCCAGCTCGCGCAGCGGGAGGGCATCGAGGTCATCGGCCTCACCTCGCCCGGCAATGTGGCGTTTTGCGAAAGCCTGGGCTGCTACCACCGCGTGGTCACCTACGGCGCACTGGACACCATCGACGGCGCCACGCCCAGCGTCTATATCGACTTTGCGGGCAGCGTGGGCCTGCGCCAGCGCATTCACGCCCACTTCACCGGCCTGGCCTATAGCTGCTCGGTGGGCGCGAGCCATGTGGGTGATCTGGGCGGCGCCGGCCAGCTGCCCGGCCCGCGCCCGGTGATGTTCTTTGCCCCCGCCCAGGTCAAGAAGCGCCATGCCGACTGGAGCGCCCAGGGCCTGAACGACCGCCTGGTGGCGGCCTGGAACCAGTTCAGCACCGCCGTGTCGTCGGGGCCGCAGCCCTGGCTGGTGGTACAGCACCACGCGGGGCCCCAGGCCACGCAGGCGCTGTTTGCCAGCGTGTTGGCAGGCAGCGGCGACCCGCGCGCGGGGCATATCGCCACCCTGCAGCCGGGCTGACGCTGCGCCGCGCGGGTGGCGTGGGCAGCACCCGCAGACGGGCGGCGACAATCGGGCATGACCGTATTGCACCCAGACCATCCGCCCGCCGACCAGCACCCCTACGCCCGCCTCACCCCCGACCAGGTGCTGGACGCGCTGGCCAGCGTGGACCTGTATGGCGACGGCCGCCTCATGGCCCTGTCGTCGTACGAAAACCGGGTGTACCAGGCCACGCTGGAAGACGGTGAGCGCGTGGTGGCCAAGTTCTACCGCCCCGGCCGCTGGAGCGAGGCGCAGATCCTCGAAGAACACGCCTTTGCCGCCGAGCTGATGGCGGCCGAGGTGCCCGCCGTGGGCCCGCTGGTGCTGAACGGCGCCACCCTGCACCAGCACGAGGGCTTTGCCTTTTCCGTCAGCCCCTGGCGCGGCGGGCGCC
>DATLGV010000467.1:0-2711 GCA_035540275.1 Acidovorax sp.
AACTGACTTCCGGTCGCCAGGGGCTGCTCTGTGGCCCGCCTGAGGACTGGCTTGCAAAATGGGTGAAGGCCCCCATCTGCCGCAGCTATGGACTCATCACAAGACAACCATCCGGTGTTCCACGGCACCACCATCCTCAGCGTGCGCCGCCAGACGCCCTCGGGCATCCAGGTCGCCATCGGCGGCGATGGCCAGGTCACGCTGGGCAACATCGTGGTCAAGGGCACGGCGCGCAAGGTGCGCAAGCTCTACCACGGCAAGGTGCTGGCGGGCTTTGCGGGCGCCACGGCCGATGCGTTCACGCTGTTCGAGCGCTTCGAGGCCAAGCTGGAAAAGCACCAGGGCCACCTGACCCGCGCGGCCATCGAACTCACCAAGGACTGGCGCACCGACCGCGTGCTGCGCCGCCTCGAAGCCATGCTGGCCGTGGCCGACGCCAGCGCGTCGCTCATCATCACCGGCAATGGCGACGTGCTGGAGCCCGAGCAGGGCATCGTGGCGATTGGCTCCGGGGGCGCCTATGCGCACTCGGCGGCCAAGGCGCTGCTGGTGAACACCGGGTTGTCTGCCGAAGAGATCGTGAAGAAGTCGCTCGAAATCGCGGGCGAACTCTGCATCTACACCAACATGAACCACACCATCGAGACGCTCTGAGCGTACGGCGGCGGAACAGGCCCCGCGCTGGCTGCACGGTCAGCCCCTGATGGACTGATTGCTCTGTTTTTTATAGCTGTTGGCGCATGATTCACTAGCGCTACAGCCCCATTTCATACCAGGAAGACCTGTATGTCGTCCATGACCCCCCAGGAAATCGTCTCCGAGCTGGACCACCACATCGTGGGCCAGGCCAGCGCCAAGCGCGCCGTGGCCATTGCACTGCGCAACCGCTGGCGCCGCCAGCAGGTGGAAGGCAGTCTGCGCCAGGAGATCACGCCCAAGAACATCCTCATGATCGGCCCCACTGGCGTGGGCAAGACCGAGATCGCGCGCCGCCTTGCGCGACTGGCCGATGCGCCCTTCATCAAGGTCGAGGCCACCAAGTTCACCGAGGTGGGCTACGTGGGCAAGGATGTGGATTCGATCATCCGCGACCTGGCCGAGATGGCCGTGAAGCAGACGCGCGAGGCCGAGATGAAGAAGGTGCGCACCCGCGCCGAAGATGCGGCCGAGGAGCGCATCCTGGACGTGCTGATCCCCCCGGCCCGCGCCGCAGCAGGCAGCGAGCCTGCCGCGGACAACACCGCCCGCCAGGTCTTTCGCAAGAAGCTGCGCGAAGGCAGTCTGGACGACAAGGAGATCGAGATCGACGTGGCCGAAGGCCGCCCCCAGCTCGAAATCATGGGCCCCCAGGGCATGGAGGAAATGACCGAGCAATTGCGCGGCATGTTCAGCCAGCTGGGGCAGGACAAGCGCAAGACCCGCAAGCTCAAGATCGCCGAGGCCCTGAAGCTCCTCACCGACGAAGAGGCGGCCAAACTGGTCAACGAAGAAGAGATCAAGACCCGCGCAGTGGCCAATGCGGAGCAGAACGGCATTGTCTTCATCGACGAGATCGACAAGGTGGCCGCGCGGCAGGAAAGCAGCGGCGCCGACGTGTCGCGCCAGGGCGTGCAGCGCGACCTGCTGCCGCTGGTGGAGGGCACCACGGTGTCCACCAAGTACGGCATGATCAAGACGGACCACATTCTGTTCATCGCCTCGGGTGCCTTCCATTTGTCCAAGCCCAGCGACCTGATTCCGGAGCTGCAGGGGCGTTTCCCGATCCGGGTGGAGCTGGAGTCGCTGTCGGTGAAGGACTTCGAAGCCATCCTCACGCAGACCCATGCGTCGCTGGTCAAGCAGTATCAGGCCCTGCTGGCCACCGAAGGCGTCACGCTGGCGTTCGCGCCCGAGGGCATCACCCGCCTGGCGCACATCGCCTTCGAGGTGAACGAACGCACCGAGAACATCGGCGCGCGCCGCCTGTCCACGGTGATGGAGCGCCTGCTGGACGAGGTGAGTTTTGACGCCACGCGCCTGTCCGGCCAGACCATCACCATCGACGCCGCCTACGTCGATGCCCGCCTGCAGTCCCTGAGCCAGGACGAGGACCTGTCGCGGTACATCCTGTGACCACTCGGTCAAGCCTTGAGAGGTCACTTTCACAGGCCTCTCTAAGTGCTTCTTTTTCAACGACTTTTGGTGCTCTTGCGGCTGAAAAAACGCATCTAAGTCGTTGATTTCATTGAAAAGTTTGTGGGACACCCCCCTTGTTCGGTGTGCTTTTCCTGCTACAGTGCAAAAAAGTGCAATTAAGTGGTGAAAAGTGCCCTTGGCGTCCTATTCTGGGAATGCGAGGCGCAAAACCGAACTGGGAATCCGTCCGTGTTTCAAGGTGCCTCGTCGCTGAGTCTCGATGCGAAGGGTCGGCTGTCCGTGCCGACCCGGCATCGTGACGTCCTCGCGGCCACGGCATCGGGCCAGCTCACCATCACCAAGCACCCGCACGGCTGCCTCATGGTCTTCCCCCGCCCTGAGTGGGAGAAGTTCCGCGAACGCATTGCCCAGTTGCCCATGTCCGCCCAGTGGTGGAAGCGCATCTTTCTGGGCAATGCCATGGATGTGGACATGGACGCCACCGGCCGCGTGCTGATTTCCCCCGAGCTGCGCGAAGCCGCCGGTATCTCCAAAGACACCATGCTGCTGGGCATGGGCAACCATTTCGAGCTCTG
>DATLGV010000468.1:0-2098 GCA_035540275.1 Acidovorax sp.
CTTTGTAGTTGTCGCCCGCATGCTCGGGCAGGGCCACCACAAACCCGGCCTGCACCAGCGCACGGGCCAGGTCGGTGTGCACCCAGGGGCTGCCGCCCGAGCCGTGCGACACCACCACCAGCCGGCCGTTGCCCGGCACGGGTGTGCCCTGCCAGGCCAGTTGCAGTGCAAAGGGGCCGCGCTGCACGGGCTGGTCGGCCTCTTGCGCGGGGTAGAACACCGTGACGGGGCCGTCGCCCTGCTGTCCGGGCAACTCTGCGAGGCCCACGCCTGCGTGGGCGGGGCTCGCCGTGATGATGATGGCCGCAGCCATGAACGCGAGACACCAGGCCATCGAGGTTTTTGTCATGGCCGCTATTTTGTGGGGGGCACGTCATCATCAGCCGATCAGCGGGGGTTTTGTGCAGCCGCCAGGCGGTCGCGTTCTGCCTGCACCATGCGCTCGTGCAGGTTGCTGCCGCCTGCCAGAACGAACACCACCACACCATGGATGGCCAAGCCAATGCCCCAGCCCAGAGCCGGGAACACCGCCCAGTGCCGCCCGCTGCCCACCGACAGGGCAACCAGCAGCAGGTTGACGAGCAGGTACACGCTGGCATGGATGTACCAGCCCATTTTGGCCCCGGCGCGGCGGCGGGCCAGGCGTTCGATGGGGTCGGTGGTGAGGGTGTGGTTGCGCATGGGATGCTCCTGTGCAGAGGGATGGTTATGGGGGACTCAGGCAGTGGCGGGCGATGTGGCCAGGGGGGCGCTGCGTTGCACCAGCTTCCACAGCCGCAGAGCGCGGGCCGCAAACAGGCCGTTGAACACGCCATACAGCGCAGCAATCTGCAGTGCAAAGCTGCTGTCACGGGCCAACGCGGGTTGCAGGGCCAGTTCCACACCCACGAGGTATTTGGTGAGGAAGATGCCCAGGATCAGTGCCAGTGGCATGGCGCTGCCCGGAATGTAGAAGCAGCGCGACTTGCTTTCGTACAGCGTGCCCTGGGGCGCCGCAGGTTGCAGCCACAGCGCCACGCCGGCAATCAGCACGGCTGCAGCCAGCCAGGCGCCCACCGGCAGCAGGGCCTGGCCCGCGGCGCCAAAGGCCGAGGCGATGCCGTACACCGACAGACCGGTCATCGCCGCCGGCATGACCATGGCCCGCACCAGGCTCACGTTGCGGGCCATCAGCTGGCTGCCGCCCAGCCAGAGCAGACCGGCCAGCAAGGCCCAGACCCAGTAAGGCGTGTTTTCGATGATGCGACCCAGCATCTGGGGTTGTTGGACAAGGAGGTTGAGCAGCATGGTGGTCGTCCTGTAAACAATGAAGGGAGGGGAGGGGGGTCAGATCAGTCCGAGTGCGGACCAGACCGTGTGGCCCAGAAAACGCCCAGGCAGCAACGTGAACACCCCGGCGACCACGCAGGCGCCGATGTAGGTGCGTTGCATCATCTTGCGGTGGCCCACAACGTTGCGGCGGGCCAGATAGACAAAGGCCATGACCAGCATCCCCAGCGTTACCGGGATCAGCAGGTGAATGAGCCCAAAGCTGCCCAGGCGGGGCCCACCGCCGCCGGAAATGAAGAGAGCCGACACGGCAGTGGCGACCATCAGGGTCACCCAGGCGTAGCCGGCCGCGCGGTGAATGCGGGGGCGCTGTGTGGCGCCTTGGCGGGCCCAGAGGGCAATGGGGCCGATGGCAACAGCCGCCAGGGCTGCGACCATGTGGATGGCAATGACGGGTGTGATTTGCATGGTGGAGGCTCCTGGCGGGTTCGATGGAGTGGACTGTGCCGGGAGCCCCCAGAGGCAGCCAGTGCCTTGCGACGAAATGCAGCCTTCGGGCCGTGAAATGCACGGGCGGGGCGTGAGTTGCGGGCCGTTTTTGCGCTGAAAGCGGCCCGCACAGGTGACAGAAGGGCCCCGCCGCCCGCTGCGCCAGCACGCCCGGCGGATAATCCCGCACCTATTTGCAAGGAGTGCGCGTGGACGTTGTATTGCTGGTCAAGGCCGCCATCATGGGGGTCGTCGAGGGGTTGACGGAGTTTTTGCCCATCTCTTCCACCGGGCACCTGATCCTGGCCGGGTCGCTGCTGGGGTTTGACGATGCCAAGGC
>DATLGV010000469.1:0-3735 GCA_035540275.1 Acidovorax sp.
TGGGCGCCGTGCTCTCGGGCGCCTGCGGTTTCATCGGCATGAATGTGTCGGTGCGCGCCAACGTGCGCACTGCGCAGGCGGCCACCCAAGGCATCGGCCCCGCGCTGGACGTGGCGTTTCGCGGCGGTGCCATCACCGGCATGCTGGTGGTGGGCCTGGGCCTGCTGGGGGTGACCGGGTTTTACTGGTTCCTGGCAGGCAACGGCAACCACACGCCCACGGCGCACCTGGCCACCTTGCTCAACCCGCTGATCGGCTTTGCGTTCGGCTCGTCGCTGATCTCGATCTTTGCGCGCCTGGGCGGCGGCATCTTCACCAAGGGCGCCGACGTGGGCGCCGACCTGGTGGGCAAGGTGGAGGCCGGCATCCCTGAAGACGACCCGCGCAACCCGGCCGTGATCGCCGACAACGTGGGCGACAACGTGGGCGACTGCGCCGGCATGGCGGCTGACCTGTTCGAGACCTACGCCGTGACGCTGATCGCCACCATGGTGCTGGGGGCCCTGATGGTGGCCACCGCCCAGGTCAATGCCGTGGTGTACCCGCTGGCGCTGGGCGCCGTGTCCATCGTGGCGTCCATCATCGGCTGCTTCTTTGTGAAGGCCTCGCCCGGCATGAAGAACGTGATGCCAGCGCTGTACAAGGGCCTGGCGATTGCCGGGGTGCTGTCCCTGGTGGCGTTCTACTTTGTCACGCTGTGGATCATGCCGGACAACGCCGTCACGGCCACGGGCTCGCAACTGCGGCTGTTTGGCGCCTGCGCCACCGGCCTGGTGCTGACGGCCGCCCTGGTCTGGATCACCGAGTTCTACACCGGCACGCAATACTCGCCCGTGCAGCACATCGCCCAGGCGTCCACCACCGGCCACGGCACCAACATCATTGCGGGCCTGGGCGTGTCGATGCGCTCCACCGCCTGGCCCGTGGTGTTTGTGTGCACGGCCATCATCGTGGCCTATGGTCTTGCGGGGCTGTATGGCATTGCGGTGGCGGCCACGTCGATGCTGAGCATGGCGGGCATTGTGGTGGCGCTGGACGCGTATGGCCCCATCACCGACAACGCGGGCGGCATTGCCGAGATGAGCGAACTGCCCAGCAGCGTGCGCGACATCACCGACCCGCTGGACGCCGTGGGCAACACCACCAAGGCCGTCACCAAAGGCTACGCCATCGGCTCCGCCGGCCTGGCCGCACTGGTGCTGTTTGCCGACTACACCCACAAGCTCGAAACCTATGGCCGGGCCGTGAGCTTTGATCTGTCGGACCCGATGGTCATCGTAGGCCTGTTCATCGGCGGGCTGATCCCGTATCTGTTCGGCGCCATGGCCATGGAGGCGGTGGGCCGCGCCGCAGGCGCCGTGGTGGTGGAGGTGCGCCGCCAGTTCAGCACCATCAAGGGCATCATGGACGGCACGGGCAAGCCCGAATACGGCAAGGCCGTGGACATGCTGACCACCGCCGCCATCAAGGAAATGGTGATCCCCAGCCTGCTGCCCGTGGTGGTGCCGATTGGGGTGGGCCTGCTGCTGGGCCCCAAGGCGCTGGGCGGCCTGCTGATGGGCACCATCGTCACGGGCCTGTTCGTGGCCATCAGCATGTGCACCGGCGGCGGCGCGTGGGACAACGCCAAGAAGTACATCGAAGACGGCCACCACGGCGGCAAGGGCTCCGAGGCGCACAAGGCGGCCGTCACCGGCGACACCGTGGGCGACCCCTACAAGGACACGGCGGGCCCGGCCATCAACCCGCTGATCAAGATCATCAACATCGTGGCGCTGCTGATCGTGCCGCTGGTGGTCAAGTTCCACGGCGGATAAGCCGCTCCACCACCCTCCCACAGGGGCCTCGGGCCCCTTTTTTTGAGGCATTGCGTGGCCCCGCCACGGCAGTCACCGACCCTTCCTTCGCCGCAGCAGATGGCCCTGACACACACCACACCGCCCGCCGCGGACCCGAACGACCTGTCTGCTGCGCCCCACCAGCGCATCGTCCAGATCGCGCTAGACCAGGCCCGGGCTGTGGCGGAGCGTGTCATCGAAGCCACGCGCGTGTCCCTGCAATTGCGCTTGGACAGCGCCCGCACCCCGGGCGAGCACCACGCCATGCAGGAGGCGCGCCAGCAACTGGTGCGGCTGGCTTGGGTGATGGCAGAACGCTACCCCGACGCGCTGCGCAAGGCGCTGGACCAGGACACCGCACAGGGCGACGACAAACCCGCGCGGTCCCTGTTCACCGTGCACTTTGACGACCTCGAGCTCATGGACGAGACGCAGGTCAACGACAGCGTGGAGCGCGCCCGTGCCCGGCAGGTGTTGGTCTCGGCGGTGGAGGAGCCGCTGACCGTCCTGGACGCGCTGGTGTGCGGGGCCCAGGGCTTGCCCCGGGTGCAGCCAGAGCGCAACCCGCTGCGGCCCGATGTCTTTTTGCAGGCCCTGCAATCCACCGTGTCGCAAATGCAGGTCCCACCCCAGGTGCGCCACGACTGGATGGAGCCCATGGCCAAGGCGCTGGGTGCCGAGCTGCGCAGCCTGTACCTGGTGCAGATCGACCAGCTCAGGCTCGACGGCGTCAAGCCCGTGGGCTACGCCATGCTCCAGGCCACGGGCGAGCTGATTTATGTGGCGCCCGCCGACGCGGGGGTATCGCCTGGCTTCGCGGCCGACAACGACCTGCCTGCGTCGTCCGGCAGCGCCGATCCTCTGCTGACGCTCGATCGCCTGCGCCGCCTGTTGCTGGGCGAGTTCAACGAAGCCGCCGGGCCCGACCATGCGCCCACCCCGCGCAGCGAGGGCGACGAGCCCTTTGCCGAGCCATTTGCGTACGAATTTGAGTTCCCGGCCACCGACCTCCCCCGGATCGACCCGCCGGCCACGGATTTTGCGATGACGGTGCCCGCAGCCTTTGAGGCGCTGCAGGAGATGAACCAGGTGGGCCAGATGATGGAGCGCCTGGGCACAACACCACGCGTGCCCGCAGCCAGCGGCGCAGACGGCCCTCCCGCAGCCGCACAGCGGCCGCCGGTGCAGGGCCTGGGCCAGGCACTGAGCATGGAGGTGGTGGCGCTGATGGTGGACAACATCGCGCGCAACCCGCGCCTGCTGTGGCCCGTGCAGCAGTTCATCCGCGCGCTGGAGCCGGCCCTGATGCAGCTGGCGCTGGCCGACCCGCGCTTTTTCAGCCACAAGGAACATGCCGCGCGCCGCCTGCTGCAGGACATCACCGACCGCAGCCTGGCCTTCAACAGTCCCGAGGCCCCTGGCTTTCAGAGCTTCATGCGGTCGCTCATGGACATTGCCGGGCCACTGACCACCGCCACCATCGACAGTGCCGATGATTTTGGACAAGTGCTGCAGCAGCTGCACGCCAAATGGGTCGAGCAGGACCAGGCGCTCAAGCAGGAGCGCCTGCGCGCCATCGCGGCACTGCAGCACGCCGAGCAGCGGCATCTGCTGGCCGCGCAGATATCGCGCGAGATCTGGTTGCTGCCGGACATCGGCAAGGTGCCCGACGCCATCTCCCGCTTTCTGATGGGCCCCTGGGCCCAGGTCATGGCAGAGGCCCGTCTGGCCGTCCAACCAGGCAAAGCCGACCCCGGCCGCTACCAGGAGCTGGTGGACGCACTCCTCTGGAGTGTGCAGCCCGAGCTGACCCGCGCCCACACCGGCAAGCTGGGCCGCCTTCTACCCAAATTGCTGACCAAGCTGCGCGAGGGCCTGGCATCCATCGACTACCCTG
>DATLGV010000470.1:0-6326 GCA_035540275.1 Acidovorax sp.
CACAAAGGGTTGCAGCCCACGCGCCATCTCTTGCACGGCCTGGTGCAGTGCGATCCAGTCGGTGCCGGGCGCCAGCGCAAACGGCGCCTTGAGCGTTGCGTGCCAGCCGTAGCGACGGGGCGCCGCGGTCAGGCGGTGCAGTGTGTCGGCCGCCACGCCGTCGATGGCCAGCTGCTGCAGCGGCTGCAGTAATGCAGCGCAGCGCCCCAGCCAGTGGCTGCCTGCCAGCCAGCCCAGGCTGCCCGGGCTGGGCGCGAAGTACACGGCATAGCGGTAGTGGGTGGAGGGCGTGTCAGGTGTGTTCATCGTGGTCAATCGTCAGTTTCACGCGGTCGCCCGCAAACCAGGCGCGGGCCCATTCGATGGGCGTGCCTGCCAGGTCCACGTTCAGGCTCTCTACCTGCAGCACGGGGCGTGACGTGGGCTGGCGCAGCTGGGCGGCCACTTCGGCGCTGGGCAGTTCGGCGGTGATGCGGCTTTCGCGGCGCGTGTAGTCGGCCACGCCGTGGGCGGTGAAGCCAGCGGTGATGGAGCCCGTCTCACGCACCACGGCCGCCAGGTTCTCGAAGCGGGGCAGGGGAAAGTAGCGCTCGCTGATGTGCAGGGGCTGGCCTTCGGCGTCGCCCCGCACGCGCAGCGCCAGCAGTGGGCTGCGCGCGGGCACCTGCAGCGCCTTGGCCAGCGCCGCGGTGGCGCGCGTGGTCTGGGCCTGCAGCACCACCAGGCTGCCGCGCAGCCCCGCCTGCGCCAGGCCCTGCTGGTGGCGCGTGCGCTTGCCCAGCACCAGGTCGACCGCGAAGTCCTCCACATAGGTGCCGCTGCCCTGCGTGATGCGCACCAGCCCCTGGCTGCACAGGCTGGCGAGCGAGCGGCGGATGGTGTGGCGGTTCACGCCGAACTGCTCGGCCAGCGCGTGCTCCGAGGGCAGGCGCTGGCCCGGCGGGTAGACGCCGCTGCCAATGGCCTCGGCCAGCTCGGCGGCAATGCGCGTCCAGAAGCTGTCGCGCGCAGGGCGCAGTGGCGGTGTCTGCGGGACCTGTAACGGGGTCGGGAGAGAGGGGAGGCTGGCTGTCATGAAACCTACATGCGCGCTCTTTAAGCTGGCGCCAGTTGTTCAATTTGTCTATACAACTTTCAGGGTACCACTTCCATGTTTCAAGCCTTTGACAACCCGGGGCCGGACCGCCCCCTGGGCCGCGCGCAGTGGATGGCGCTGCTGGCCCGGGCGCCGCTGGGGCTGCTCGAATCTGCCCTGCACGCGCATGCCACGCGCCCCGCGCGCTGGCTGCGAGCGCCCGAGACCGGGCTGATGATGGTGCAGGGCCGCGCCGGCGGCACGGGTGAGCGCTTCAACCTGGGCGAGGTCACCGTCACCCGCTGCGCCCTGCGCGTGGCTGATGCAACGGACGCGGCCGAGGCCACCGTGGGCGTGGCCTATGTGCTGGGCCGCTCGCACCGCCAGGTGCAGCTGGCCGCGCTGGCCGATGCGCTGCTGCAAGACCCTGCCCAGCAACCGGTGCTGGACGCGCAACTGCTCGAACCCATCCGCGCCCACCTGCGCACCACCCAGGCCGAGCGCCAGGCGCGGGCCGCCAGCACCAAGGTGGACTTTTTCACCGTGGCGCGCGAGAGCGGTGCCGACAACGACGAGGACACCGAATGAGCATGACCCCGATGACCCCAGTGACCCCTTTGGCATCCCTGGGTGCCGGATTCTCGAACGAAGCCTTTGGCAGCCAGGCGGTGTTCCGCGCCGTGCTGCAGGCGCTGTCGCACCCCGGTCGCACGGTGGCGGTCGCGCACGACGCACAGACTCCTGCTGCGGGTCATGCCGCATCCGCCGCTGCGCTGCTGGCGCTGCTCGACAGCGACTGCACGCTGTGGCTCTCGCCGCGCCTGGCGGCCGGTGATGCGGGTGCCTGGCTGCGCTTTCATACCGGCTGCACCCTGGTGAGCGAGGCCGCGCAGGCCCGCTTTGTGTGGGTGGCGCAGGGCGACGTGGTACCGCACCTCGCCAGTCTCGCGCTGGGTACTGACATCTACCCCGACCAGTCGGCGACCTGCGTGCTCGATGTATCGCATGCAGAAGCCACCACGGTTGACGCCAGCGATGCGTGGCACCTGCGCGGCCCCGGTATCCAGGAGGTGACGGCCTTGCAGGTGGATGGCTTGCCCGACGACTTCGAGACCCAGTGGGCCGCCAACCATGCGGTGTTTCCGCGCGGTGTGGATCTGCTGCTGGCCACTGCAGACCACATCGTGGGCCTGCCACGCACCACGCGGGCGATGCGCAGCGCCGCCGCCCTTCAGGAGGCCTGAGCATGTATGTAGCCGTCAAGGGCGGAGAAGCCGCCATTCTCAACAGCTACCAGTTGCTGGCGCGCCAGCGCCGGGGGGATGCCGAACAGCCTGAACTCTCGGTGGCGCAGATCCGCCAGCAGCTCAAGCTGGCCGTGGACCGGGTGATGACCGAGGGTTCGGTGTACGACCCCGAACTCGCGGCCCTCGCCATCAAGCAGGCAGCGGGCGACCTGGTGGAAGCCATCTTTTTGCTGCGCGCCTACCGCGCCACGCTGCCGCGCCTGGGCACCACCTGCGCGCTGGACACCAGCCGCATGGCGCTGGACCGGCGCATCTCCGCCACCTTCAAAGACCTGCCCGGCGGGCAGGTGCTGGGTCCCACGTACGACTACACGCAGCGCCTGCTGGACTTCAAGCTGCTGGCCGAAAGTCCGGCGGTGCCGCCCGTGGTTGCGGCGGCTGCGGTGCCGCCCGGTCCCACGCCGCGTGTGGTGGACCTGCTCAACCAGGAAGGCCTGATCGAAACCCGCCCTGTGCCCCCGGGCGACCCGGCGCCCACGGACTTGACCCGCGAGCCGCTGCGCTTCCCCGCCAACCGGGCCACGCGCCTGCAAAACCTGGCGCGCGGCGACGAGGGCTTCCTGCTTGCCATGGCGTACTCCACGCAGCGCGGCTATTCGCACTCGCACCCCTTTGCGGGCGAGGTGCGCCTGGGCACGGTGGCGGTGGAGATCGAACCCGAAGAGCTGGGCTTTGCCATCGACATCGGCGACATCGAGATCACCGAGTGCGAGATGGTGAACCAGTTTGCCGGCAGCAAGAGCCAGCCCCCGCAGTTCACGCGCGGCTACGGCCTGGCGTTTGGCCACAGCGAACGCAAGGCCATGGCCATGAGCCTGGTGGACCGCGCCCTGCGTGCCGATGAGCTGGGCGAGCCCGTGGAGTCGCCCGCGCAAATGCAGGAGTTTGTGCTGGGCCACAGCGACAGCCTGGAGGCCTCGGGCTTCGTGCAGCACCTGAAACTGCCGCACTACGTGGACTTTCAGTCCGAACTGGAGCTGGTGCGCAAGATGCGCGCCGCTGCCGCCCAACCCACCACCCCCGCCGAGGAGGACGCCGCATGAACGCGCCCATGGAACCCGCCGTGATGGGTCTGCCCGCCGACGCCGCGCCGGTGGACGGCCACTTCAACTTTGCCTACCTGGACGAGCGCACCAAGCGCATGATCCGCCGCGCCATCCTCAAGGCCGTCGCCATCCCCGGCTACCAGGTGCCCTTTGGTTCCCGCGAGATGCCGCTGCCCTATGGTTGGGGCACAGGCGGCATCCAGGTCACCGCATCCATCATCGGCCCAGAGGACTGCCTCAAGGTCATCGACCAGGGCTCGGACGACACGGTCAACGCCGTCAACATCCGCCGCTTCTTCGAGCGCACCACGGCCGTGGCCACCACCACCCGCACGCGCGAGGCCACGCTGATCCAGACGCGCCACCGCATCCCAGAGACGCCGCTGGCCGAAGGCCAGGTCATCGTCTACCAGGTGCCGGTGCCCGAGCCCATGCAGCGCCTGGAGCCGCGCGAGACCGAAACGCGCACCCTGCACGGCCTGGCCGAGTACGGGCTCATGCACGTCAAGCTCTACGAAGACATCGCGCGTTACGGCCATATCGCCACCACCTACGACTACCCGGTGCTGGTCAATGGCCGGTACGTGATGGCGCCATCGCCCATCCCCAAGTTCGACAACCCCAAGATGCACATGAACCCCGCGCTGCAGCTGTTTGGCGCGGGCCGCGAAAAGCGCATCTACGCCGTGCCGCCCTACACGCCGGTGGAGAGCCTGGGGTTTGAGGACCATCCGTTCGAGGTGCAGCGCTGGGACGCCGCGTGCGCGCTGTGCGGCGCCACCGACAGCTTTCTGGACGAGGTCATCACCGACGACCAGGGCGGGCGCATGCATGTGTGTTCCGACTCGGACTACTGCCAGGAGCGCCAGGCACAGCAGGCGCAGCAGACCGAATCAGCGGTGGCGCAAGGCGGCACAGCATGAGTGCCGTGCAGATCCGCGAAGCCCGTCAGGCCGACCTGGAGAGCGTGCTGGCCCTCTACGCCGCCATTGAAGACAGCCCCGCCGACGTGCTGACGCTGGAAGAAGCCCAGGCCGTATGGGCCCAGTTTGCGCGCTACCCCAGCTACCGGCTGTGGGTCGCTTGCGACCCCGCGCAGCACGGCGCGGTGGTGGGGACCTATGCGCTGCTGGTCATGCACAACCTGGCGCACCGGGGTACGCCCTCGGCCATCGTCGAGGACGTGGTGGTGGCGCAGGACCAGCAGGGCCGTGGCATTGGCCGCCAGATGATGGCCCATGCCATGCAGCAGGCGCGCGATGCGGGCTGCTACAAGCTCGCGCTCTCGTCCAACGCCCGCCGAAAGGGCGCGCATGCCTTCTATGAATCCCTGGGCTTTGCGCAGCACGGCCTGAGCTTTGTCGTCGAGAACCTCCCATGAACCACCCCGAACCTGCTGCGCCGCTGCTGAGCGTGCGCAATGTCAGCAAGCGCTATGGCGACCGCGTGGCGCTGCAAGGCGCGTCCTTTGACCTGTGGCCCGGCGAGGTGCTCGCAGTGGTGGGCGAGTCGGGCTCCGGCAAGTCCACCCTGCTCAACGCCATTGCGGCGCGCAGCGCCCCGGACGAAGGCACGGTGCAGTTCCGTCAGCGCAGCGGAGAGTTGCAAGATGTGTACGCCATGACCGAAGCCCAGCAGCGCCTGCTGGCACGCACCGACTGGGGCTTTGTGCACCAGAACGCGGCGGACGGCCTGCGCATGGAGGTGTCCGCTGGCGCCAACGTGGGCGAACGCCTGATGGGCCTGGGCGAGCGCCACTACGGCCGCCTGCGCGCCACGGCCACGGAATGGCTGCAGCGTGTGGAGATCGACGCTGCGCGCATCGACGATACACCGCGCACCTTCTCAGGCGGCATGCGCCAGCGCCTGCAGATCGCCCGCAACCTGGTCACCCAGCCCCGCTTGGTGTTCATGGACGAACCCACCTCGGGCCTCGATGTGTCGGTGCAGGCGCGCCTCTTGGACCTGCTGCGCCAGCTCACGCGGCAGATGCAGCTGGCGGCCATTGTGGTCACGCACGACCTGGCCGTGGCGCGCCTGCTGGCGCACCGCATGGTGGTCATGCAGCGCGGCCGTGTGGTCGAGGCGGGCCTGACCGACCAGGTGCTCGACGACCCGCAACACCCCTACACCCAGCTCCTCGTCTCTTCGGTACTGCAGCCATGAATCAGCCTCCTTCCATTGCACCCATTCTCCAGATGCAAGGGGTGGCCAAGCGTTTCACCCTGCACCACCAGAACGGCATCGAACTGCCCGTGCTGGCCCAGGTGGACCTCGACGTGCAGCCGGGTGAGTGTGTAGTCCTGGACGGCCCCTCGGGCATGGGCAAGAGCACGCTGCTCAAGATGATCTACGCCAACTACCGCGCCAATGCGGGCCGCATCACCGTGCGCTCGGCCGATGGCGCCGTGGTGGATGTGACGCAGGCCACGCCGCGCGCGCTGGTGCAGCTGCGGCGCGACACCGTGGGTTATGTAAGCCAGTTTCTGCGGGTCATTCCACGCGTGTCGGCGCTGGATGTGGTGGCCGAGCCGCTGGCCGAAGACGCAGGCGACGACCCCGCGGGCATCGAGGCCGCCCGCGAGGCCGCCCGCCAGTGGCTGACCCGCCTGCGCATCCCCGAGCGGCTGTGGCACCTGCCGCCCGCCACGTTCTCGGGCGGGGAGCAGCAGCGCATCAACATCGCCCGCAACATGATCAAGCCCAAGCCCCTGCTGTTGCTGGACGAGCCCACGGCATCGCTCGACGCGGCCAACACCGAGACGGTGATCACCCTGATCCGCGAAGCCGTGGCGCGCGGCGCTGCCCTGGTGGGCATTTTTCACGACGCACAGGTGGGTGCCGCCGTGGCCACGCGCCGCGTGAACGTGGGTGACTTCCGGGGAGCATCGGCATGAC
>DATLGV010000471.1:0-2398 GCA_035540275.1 Acidovorax sp.
CGGGCGCCTCGGGCAGTTGCAGCGGGGCCTCGTGCACGGGCACGTCACGCCACAGGGGCGGCGCGCTGTGCTGGGCGGCGGCATCCCACATCTGCTGGCGCCGGTGGCCCGACAGGCTGGCCAGGGCGTCGGCGGCGGCCAGGGCCTGCAGGTCCTGTTGGCTCAGTTGGGCGCGCAGTGCCAGGTCTTCGGTGCTGGCAAAGGCGGGGCCCGTGGCGCGGGCTTGCAGCAGGCGCCGGGCAGCGTCTGCGTGCAGGCTGCCGACCAGCCGCAAGCCCAGGCGCACGGCGGGCTGGGGCAGCGGCGGCGCGCCCAGGCCACGTGCGGGGCGCAGCGGCTCGGGGTTGCCCTCCAGCGTGCAGTCGATGTCGCTCACGGTCACGTCGATGGGCAGCACGCGCACGCCGTGGCGGCGGGCGTCCTGCACCAGTTGCGAGGCGCTGTAAAAACCCATGGGCAACGCGTTGAGCAGCGCCGCCAAAAAGCAGGCGGGCTCGTGGCACTTGAGCCAGCTGCTGGCATAGGCCAGCAGCGCAAAGCTGTGGGCGTGGCTTTCGGGAAAGCCGTATTCGCCAAAGCCCAGCATTTGCTGGAAGATGCGGTCGGCAAATTCGGCGGGGTAGCCCCGGTCTTTCATGCCTTGTTTGAGAGGCTCTTCAAAGCGGTGCACGCCGCCCTTGCGCTTCCAGGCGGCCATGGAGCGGCGCAGGTCGTCGGCCATGCCGGGCGTGAAGCCCGCCGCGATCATGGCGATCTGCATCACCTGCTCCTGAAAGATGGGCACACCCAGCGTGCGCGCCAGGGCGTCCTCCAGCTCGGGCTTTTCGAGTTGCAGAGGCTCGCCCCTGCGCCGGCGCTCGCGCGCCTGCAGGTACGGGTGCACCATGCCCCCCTGGATGGGGCCGGGCCGCACGATGGCGACCTCGACCACCAGGTCGTAGAACTGGCGGGGCTGCAGGCGGGGCAGCATGCTCATCTGGGCGCGGCTTTCGATCTGGAACACGCCCACGGTGTCGGCGGCGCAGATCATGTCGTAGGTGGCGGGGTCTTCGCGCGGGATTTCCTTGAGGCCCCAGCGCTCGCCGCGCAGGGCGGCGCGCAGGTTGAGGCAGCGGCGCAGCGCGCTGAGCATGCCCAGAGCCAGCACATCGACCTTGAGCAGGCCCATGTCATCGAGGTCGTCCTTGTCCCACTGGATGACGGAACGCTTTTCCATGCTGGCGGGCTCCACAGGCACCAGCCGCGTGAGCTTGCCCTGGGTCAGCACAAAGCCGCCCACATGCTGGCTCAGGTGGCGCGGAAAGTCCTTCAGATCGGCGGCCAGCTCCAGCCACAGCCGGGCGGTGTGCGGGTGCAGCGACACGCCCACCGCCTGGGCCAGCTCCTGCAGGCGGTCGGAGGCAAAGGTCTCGTCAAACCAGTGGTGGTCTTTGGCAAACGCATCGACCAGCGCGGGCGCCACGCCCAGGGCCTTGCCCACGTCGCGCAGGGCGCTGCGCGTACGGTAGCAGGTGACCACGGCGGCAATGGCGGCGCGGTCGCGGCCGTATTTGTCGTAGATGTACTGGATGACCTCTTCGCGCCGGTCGTGCTCGAAGTCCACATCGATGTCGGGCGGCTCGCTGCGCTCCTTGCTGATGAAGCGCTCGAACAGCAGGTGGGACTCCTCGGGGTCCACAGCGGTGATGCCCAGCACGTAGCAGACCACCGAATTCGCCGCCGAGCCTCTGCCCTGGCACAGGATGCCCACGCTGCGCGCAAACCGCACGATGTCGTGCACGGTCAGAAAGTACATCTCGTACCCGCAGTGCGCGATCAGGTCGAGCTCTTTGCGGATCTGCGCCTGCACGCGCTCGGGCGCGCCCTGCGGGTAATGGCTTTGCACCCCCAGCTCCACCAGCCAGGCCAGTGCCTGGGCAGGGGTCATGCCCGTGGGCACGGTCTCCAGCGGGTATTGGTACTTGATCTCGTCCAGACAGAAGGTGCAGCGCCCAGCCACGGCAAGCGTGGCCGCCAGCAACGCGGGCGGGTAGATGCCCGCCAGCCGCATGCGCTGGCGCAGGTGGCGCTCGGCATTGGGCTGCAGCGCAAAGCCGCACTGGGCCACGGTGCAACCGAGTTTGACGGCGGTGATCACGTCCTGCAGCGGCTTGCGCGAGCGGGCGTGCATGTGCACGTCGCCCGCGGCCACCAGCGGCAGCTGCAGCGTGGCACCCACACGCTGCAGCGTAGCCAGCCACAGGCTGTCGTCGGGGGCCATGTGCAGCTCGACCGCCAACCACGGGTGCGCGCCAGACTTCGAGCCTAATTTCGAGCCTAATTTCGAGCCTAATGGGCCTATAGCGCCCGTTATACATGCGCTGACAGCTACAAAATCAGAAGCATCAAAACGCTGGCG
>DATLGV010000472.1:0-5967 GCA_035540275.1 Acidovorax sp.
GGCGAGCCTGCTCGCCGCCCCTACGAGATTGCGATGAACTGCTGGAAGAAGGGCTTTTACGTGCGCTACGGGGGCGACACCATCCAGCTCGCACCGCCCTTCATCAGCACCCAGGCCGAGATCGACCGCCTGATCAGCGCCTTGGGTGATGCGCTGCACGAAACCGCCTGAACTCCTGATTTGATAGCTACCAACGCTTTATGGATAAGCGTTGGCAGCATTTTTTGCTTGAAACCACCATGAACCACGACAAGAACGTCACCACCACTGTTGGCCACCTGATCGACGGCAAGCTCGTTGCCCCCACGTTGGAAGGCGAGCGCACGCAGCCCGTGTTCAACCCCGCCACCGGCCAATCGACCACCAGCGTGGCCCTGGCCAGCAAGGCCACGGTGGAGGCCGCCATCGCGTCGGCCGAAGCCGCCTTCCCCGCCTGGCGCAACACGCCGCCCTTGAAGCGCGCGCGGGTGATGAGCAAGCTCAAGGTGCTGCTCGAAGAAAACGCCGACAAGATCGCTGCCCTGATCACCGCCGAACACGGCAAGGTGCTGGCCGATGCGCACGGCGAGCTGCAGCGCGGCATCGAGAACGTGGAATACGCGAGCTACGCCCCCGAGCTGCTCAAGGGCGAGCACAGCCGCAATGTCGGTCCATCGATTGACTCATGGAGCGAGTTCCAGGCGCTGGGCGTCACCGCCGGCATCACGCCCTTCAACTTCCCGGCCATGGTGCCGCTGTGGATGTGGCCCATGGCCGTGGCCTGCGGCAACACCTTTGTGCTCAAGCCCTCCGAGCGCGACCCCTCTTCCACCCTGTTCATCGCCCAGCTGGCGCTGGAAGCCGGTCTGCCGCCCGGCGTGCTGAATGTGGTCAACGGCGACAAGCTGGCGGTGGACACGCTGCTGCAAGACCCGCGCGTCAAGGCCGTGAGCTTTGTGGGCTCCACGCCGATTGCCGAATACATCTACAGCGAAGGCTGCAAGCATGGCAAACGCGTGCAGGCCCTGGGCGGCGCCAAGAATCACGCGGTGCTGATGCCCGATGCCGATGTGGACAACGCCGTGAGCGCGCTGATGGGCGCTGCGTATGGGTCCTGCGGCGAGCGCTGCATGGCCATCCCGCTGCTGGTCGCCGTGGGCGACGAAGTGGGTGACGCCGTGATTGCGGGCCTCAAGACCGAGATCGCCCAAATGAAGGTCGGCCCCGGCACCGACAACAGCAACGACATGGGCCCGCTGGTGACCAAGCCGCACTTCGAGAAGGTGAAGGCCTATGTGGACAGCGGCGTGGCCGAAGGCGCCACACTGGTGGTCGATGGCCGTGGCGTGAAGGTGGCGGGCCATGAGGAAGGCTACTTTCTGGGCGCCTGCCTGTTCGACAACGTCCAGCCCGGCATGAAGATCTACCAGGAAGAAATCTTCGGGCCCGTCCTGGGCGTGGTGCGCGTGAAGACGCTGCAGGAAGCCATGCAGCTCATCAACGACCACGAATACGGCAACGGCACCTGCATCTTCACCCGCGACGGCGAGGCCGCCCGCTACTTCACCGACCACATCCAGGTGGGCATGGTGGGCGTGAACGTGCCCCTGCCCGTGCCCGTGGCATACCACTCGTTTGGCGGCTGGAAGCGCAGCCTGTTTGGCGATCTGCACGCCTACGGCCCGGATGCCGTGCGCTTCTATACCAAGCGCAAGACCATCACCCAGCGCTGGCCCAGCGCCGGTGTGCGTGAAGGCGCGGTGTTCAGCTTCCCCAGCAGCCGCTGAAGGACCCGCATCCACTTTTCAACGATCCAGGCCCCACGCGGGGCCTTTTTTCGTTCCATGCTCCGCCAGGGCGATTGAAGGTGCGCCATGCCAATGACCACGGCTGGCGCGGCATGCAGCCTTTTGATGCAAGAAGAGGCCACGAAGCAATCCGTTCGCGAAGGCCGAGGCCTCACCCACCAAAAAGCAAAACACTTCATAGCTTTTGTGCATGGATGCAGGCGTGCCAAAACGCTGTCCGCACGACACAATCCATGGGCCCGCCGCCCGCGGGTAAGCAGATTCGCTTACTAGGGTTTTTACGCACACCCCCCTACAATCGCAGACCCTTACAAAGCTGACAGCCTGCTGCAGACCCGCTGGAGTACGGCTTTGGCCCCCACCCCTTGAGTTGGAGACACTGAATGCCCGAGAACACCACGGCCCAGAACAACAACAACGATTCCGACAAGCGTGCCCAGTTGCGCCGTGCCGCTCTCGAATACCACGAGTTTCCCAAGCCCGGCAAGCTGGCGATTGCCGCGACCAAGCAGATGATCAACCAGCACGACCTCGCGCTGGCCTACTCGCCCGGCGTGGCGGCGCCCTGCGAAGAGATCGTCAAGGACCCGGCCAACGCCTTCCGCTACACCTCGCGCGGCAACCTGGTGGCCGTGATCAGCAACGGCACCGCCGTTCTGGGCCTGGGTGACATTGGCGCGCTGGCCTCCAAGCCGGTGATGGAAGGCAAGGCCGTCCTGTTCAAGAAGTTCGCGGGCGTGGACGTGTTCGACATCGAGATCGACGAGAAGGACCCCGCCAAGCTGGTGGAAGTGATCGCCGCGCTGGAGCCGACCTTTGGCGCCATCAACCTCGAAGACATCAAGGCCCCCGATTGCTTCTATGTGGAGCGCGAGCTGCGCAAGCGCATGAAGATCCCGGTCTTCCACGACGACCAGCACGGCACGGCGATCACGGTGGCTGCGGCCATCGTGAACGCGCTCAAGGTCGCCAACAAGAAGATCGAAGACGTCAAGCTGGTCACCAGCGGCGCAGGCGCTGCGGCCCTGGCCTGCCTGAACCTGCTGCTCAAGGTGGGTGTGCAGCGCAAGAACGTGTTCGTCACCGACCTGGCTGGCGTGGTCTATGAAGGCCGCGAAGAGCTGATGGACGACGACAAGCGCCAGTTCATGCAGAAGACCGACGCCCGCAAGCTGGCCGAGGTGATGGTGGGCGCCGACGTGTTCCTGGGCCTGTCGGCCGGCAACGTGCTCAAGCCCGAGATGGTGGCCACCATGGCCGAGCGCCCCGTGATCTTCGCCCTGGCCAACCCCAACCCCGAGATCACGCCCGAGCTGGCGCACAGCGTGCGCAGCGACATCATCATGGCCACGGGCCGCTCGGACTACCCCAACCAGGTCAACAACGTCCTGTGCTTCCCGTACATCTTCCGCGGCGCGCTGGACTGCGGCGCCACCACCATCACCGATGAGATGGAAATTGCGGCCGTGCACGCGATTGCCGAGCTGGCCCAGGCCGAGCAGAGCGAAGTGGTGGCCGCGGCCTATGTGGGCGAGAAGCTCACCTTCGGCCCCGAGTACCTGATCCCCAAGCCGTTCGACCCACGGCTGATGATGAAGATTGCGCCCGCGGTGGCCCAGGCCGCCATGGACAGCGGCGTGGCGCAGCGCCCCATCACCGACATGGATGCGTATCGCGACCGTCTGCAGACCTTTGTCTATGCATCCGGCACGACGATGAAGCCCATCTTCGACGCTGCGCGCACCGCCGCCAAGAAGCGTGTGGCCTACGCCGAGGGCGAAGAAGAACGCGTGCTGCGCGCAGCGCAAATCGTGGTGGACGAGAAGATCGCCCGCCCCACGCTGATCGGCCGCCCCGCCATCATCGCCCAGCGCATCGAGAAGTTTGGCCTGCGCCTGAAGGAAGGCGTGGACTATGACGTGGTCAACACCGATTTCGACCACCGCTACCGCGACTTCTGGCAGACCTACCACCGCATGACGGAGCGCAAGGGCGTGACCCAGCAGGTGGCGAAGATCGAGATGCGCCGGCGCCTCACGCTGATCGGCTCGATGATGCTGCACAAGGGCGAGGTGGACGGCATGATCTGCGGCACCTGGGGCACCACCGCCAACCACCTGCACTACATCGACCAGGTGATCGGCAAACACGAGGGCGGCTGCCCCCGCACCGCGCAGGACGTGCCGGTGTATGCCTGCATGAACGCCCTGCTGCTGCCGGGCCGCCAGATGTTCCTGGTGGACACCCACGTGAACTACGACCCCACGCCCGAGGAGCTGGCCGAGATCACCACCATGGCCGCCGAGGAAATGATGCGCTTTGGCATCAAGCCCAAGGCCGCACTGCTGTCGCACTCCAACTTCGGCACCACCAGCCACCCCAGCGCCGTGAAGATGCGCCAGACCCTTGCCCTGCTGCGCCAGCAGGCCCCCTGGCTGGAAGTGGACGGCGAAATGCATGGCGACGTGGCGCTGGACGGCAAGGCCCGCTCGGCACTCATGCCCAGCAGCGAACTGACCGGCGACGCCAACCTGCTGGTGTTCCCCAACATCGACGCCGCCAACATTGCCTACAACCTGCTCAAGACGGCGGCGGGCGGCGGCATTGCCATCGGCCCCGTGCTGCTGGGCGCAGCCAAACCGGTCCACATCCTGACACCGAGCGCCACCGTGCGCCGTATCGTGAACATGACAGCCCTCACCGTGGCCGATGCCAACGCCTTGCGGTAAGCCTTAAAAGAATAGCAAGCGCTAACTTAAAACCCTTGCAAAGCCCTTCAGCGTCTGCCCAATCTTTGTGCAGACGCTTGCTTTTTGGGGACCGTTGAGCGACACTAGCGGCTCGAAATTTCGGGTTAACCCGTAGTTTCTGAAAGGTTCGTTGATGCTGAAGGCTGTAGCCACCCGGGCGCGCAAGGCAGGGTTATTGTGTGTTTTGGGTGTTGCTTTCGTGCTGTCTCCGGTTGCGGGACATGCCCGGAAATCCCCGTCAGAAAGCGGGTCCACCACCCCCATCGCACTGGCCGAGTTGCCGCCCCAAGGGCGGACGACGTATGCGTTGATCCGTGAGGGCGGGCCCTTTCCGTACGACAAGGACGGATCGGTTTTCGGCAATCGCGAGCGGCTGTTGCCCGCCCAAAAGCGGGGCTACTACCGTGAATACACCGTCAGAACGCCAGGATCGCGCGACCGGGGAGCCCGGCGCATTGTGTGTGGCGGCAAGCCCCGAACACCGGACGCCTGCTACTACACCGGCGACCACTACGCCAGTTTTCGCGAAATCGTCGAGTAATCCCCATGCGGTGTGCGCCAGCCAGCCCATCCCTGACAGCGTGCGCCGCGCCCCATTGGCCCCATTGAATTCCCCCGCCACAGGCCGCATCCTGCAGCCTGTGAGATGCCAGAAGTTTGTGGACTTTATAAAGAAAGAGTAGCGGAGATGCAGACGCCACTTCGTAAAGACCTGGAAACGCCACTGCGTGGCGTGCGCACCAACATCGTGCAGTCCATTCGCGCCTTCCGCGTGCAGGACCTGCAGGATGCAGCCACCTCCATGGGTCACCATTTCTTGTACGCCAATCTGGCCCACGCGCAGTCCAAGCAGGATGTGCTCGACCTGATTGCCGCCCAATTCACCTTCCCGTCGCACTTCGGCAAGAACTTCGATGCGTTGTACGACTGCATGACAGACCCTTTGCACAAATCGGGCCCGCAGCCTGGTTTCATTGTGGTGCTGGAGCAGATTCCTGCCACGGGCAAGTTCGACAAGGAAGCACGCGAGCAACTGCTCGACATCTTCCGCGACGCGGCCGACTACTGGGGTGATCGCAAGATCCCCTTCCGGTGTTTCTATTCTTTTCTGTAGCCCGTTCTGCATCCACCAGCCAAGCAGAACGGGCGAACGAGGCTAGCGACGCCCAGGGCGTGGAAGGCATCGAGATCAACGGCGACCCCGCTGAAAAGATGCCTACCGACAAGCTCGTGGACGTTTCGCCCATGGCGCTGCGCATGAGCAGCCCCTTCAACGCCGGGTACTGGCTCAGCGCCGCATAACTCGGTACATCCCCCTGAGCGGCTACGCCGCTTCCCCCTTCTCTCGGCTTCGCCGGGAAGGGGGACGACACCAGCGCGGCGGGGCGGCCCTTGCGCGGTGTCACGGGTCTGGGCAGCGACAGTTGCCA
>DATLGV010000473.1:0-3230 GCA_035540275.1 Acidovorax sp.
GTATGCGTGCGGGGGCGGCTTCACCTTCACGCCCGCCTGCGCGCTGGGCGACGCGCCCGCAGCCGGCCCCGACTGGCTGGTGGCCCGCGTGGTCAACCCCGAGCTGGCCCGCACCTATACCCTGGCCACCGCCGCCGACCACGAGGTGGACGGCGTGATGCAGGTGGTGATGGATGCGCTGGTGGTGGTAGTGCAGCAATTGGTGGCGTCGGGCAAGTGGGAGGCAACGCAGTGATGGCGCCAGTGCATTGGCAACCATCAGATCCACCCAACATCACAAGGAGACACCTGCATGGCATCCAGACCCCACCCATCCACCCGATCCGCATCCGCCCTCATCGACCAGCGCATTGCCGACCTGAACGACTGGCGCGGCCCGGTACTGGCGCGCATGCGTGCGCTCATCCACGAGGCGGCACCCGGCGTGGAGGAGGAATGGAAGTGGATGGGCACGCCCGTGTGGTCGCTGGGCGGCATCCTGTGCACCGGCGAGAGCTACAAGGCTGCGGTGAAGCTCACCTTCCTCAAGGGCGCATCGCTGCCCGACCCGGCGCGGCTGTTCAACGCCAGCCTGGACGGCAATGCACGTCGGGCCATCGACATCCATGAAGGCGAGGTGGTGGACGCCGAAGCCTTCAAGGCGCTCATCCGCGCCGCGGTGGCGCTCAATGCCGCCAGGCCCGCTGCCCGCGCGAGCTCATAGCGCTCTCGGGTGCGTGCACCGCGCGTGCAGGGGCCGACCTGCAGCGAGGCCATCAATTTCTCTGATGCCACCCCATCAGCAATCGGTATTTCCCTGATACCCCGTCTTCTGCAACAGTGGCCCCATGTCCCGCGCTCGACGGGGCCTGTGTTTCAGGAGACCGCCATTACCACCTTGCCCCCCATCCCCCAGCGCGCAGTCGCCAACGTGGGCGCACTTGTCGCCCGCAGCGCCCGCGCCCATGCGCAG
Organism: Acidovorax sp.; assembly: GCA_035540275.1. GTDB lineage: Bacteria > Pseudomonadota > Gammaproteobacteria > Burkholderiales > Burkholderiaceae_C > Acidovorax. The sequence goes on from DATLGV010000473.1 coordinate 953, forward strand.
CGCCTGGCCGTGAAAAGCCCTGCGCGCAGCATGACCTACGCCGAGCTGGAGCAGCGCTCCAACCGCCTGGCCAACGCCCTGCAGGGCCTGGGCCTGGCACGCGGCGACCGCGTGGGCATCTACCTGCCCAACTGCGTGGAGATCGTCGAGATCGAGATCGCCTGCTACAAGGCCGGCCTCGTCAAGGCGCCCTTCAACGCACGCCTGTCGCCCGCTGAAGTGGGCGCAGTGGCCGCCAACAGCGATGCCGCCCTCATCGTCACCACGGCCGAGCGGGCCGAGGCCATCCGCCCGCATGTGCAACAGGCGCTGCACGGCGCGATGCCGCGCCTGCTGCTGCTCGATGGCACCGGTGCAACCAGCTACGAGGCCGCGCTGGCACAGGCCAGCGATGCCTTCAGCCCCGTGCAGGTGCACGAGCACGAGGTGGCGGTGCTGCACTACACCTCCGGCTCATCGGGCGTGCTCAAGGCGGCCATGCAGACCTTCGGCAACCGGCTGGCGCAGCTGCGCAAGTTCCTGATGCGCTCAGACGGACAGCAGCCAGGCCACATCCTGGGGCTGGTGGGGCCCATCACGCATGCCTCGGGCATGCAGATCGTGCCCGCGCTGTGCCAGGGCGTGACGATCCGCCTGTTCAACGGCCTCGAGCCCGGGCGCTTCATGGCCGACATGCGGGCCGACCGCGTGACCCACACCTTCATGGTGCCCACCATGATCAACATGCTGCTGGCCGAGCTGGAGGGCCAATACCGCCCCCTGCCCGACCTGCTGCGCCTGGGCTATGGTGCCGCCCCCATGGCACCCGCGCGCATCCTCAAGGCCATGGACGTTTTCGGCCCCATCCTGCAGCAGGGCTATGGCGCGGGCGAGACCACCTCGGGCGTGTGCGGCCTGTCGGTGGAAGACCACCTGTTCGCCCGCGCGGCGCGGCCCGAGCGCCTGGCGTCGTGCGGGCGGCCGTTCCTGGAATGCGACGTGCAGATCCTGGGCGACGATGGCCAGCCCGTGGCCACGGGCGAGATCGGCGAGATCGTGGTGCGCGGCGACGACATCTTTGCGGGCTACTGGCGCGCACCGGAGCTCACTGCCGAGGTGCTGAAGGACGGCGCCTACCACACAGGCGACCTGGCCCGCATGGACGACGAGGGCTATGTCTACATCGTGGACCGCAAGAAGGACATGGTGATCAGCGGCGGCTTCAACGTGTACCCGTCGGAGGTGGAGGCCGTGCTGTACCAGCACGACGCGATTGCCGACGCCTGCGTGTTTGCCGTGCCCGACGACAAATGGGGCGAAGCCGTGGCCGCGCATGTGGTGCTCAAGCCCGGTCGCACGGCAGGCGACGAGGTCACCGCCGCCATCGACGCTTTTTGCGCCCAGCACCTGGGTGGGTTCAAGCGGCCGCGGCGCATCGAATTCGTGCCCACGCTGCCCAAGAACCCCAACGGCAAGGTCATGCGCCGGGCCGTGCAAGCGCCCTACTGGGAGGGCCGGGGGCGGATGGTGAACTGAAGACCTCCCCCACAGGCGCAGTGCGTCTGTGAACGAAGGCGCGCCAGTTTCAAAGACAAGGAATCACTCCATGAACAACGACATCACACACCCCGTCCCTGCGCCACTGTTCCCCGGTGCGCCGTTTGAAGGCTCGCCCCAGGCAGCGGAGCTGATTGGCCGCGTCAACGACTATCTCTATGGCGAGCTGGCCGCGCTGGCGCGCGAGCACAGCATCGACCATGAACACAGCCCCAGCAAGGCGCTGCTGCGCCAGGTATGGAAGCGATCGCACGCGCTGGGCTTTTATGGCATGACGCTGCCCAAGGCCATGGGTGGCCTGGGCCTGTCGGTGCTGGACCATGTGCTCATCAAGGAGGCCATCTATGCCAGCGGATCGCCCTTCGCCCCCCACGTGTTCGGCGAGCTGAGCGGCCCGCCGCGCGTAGGGGCGCTGGCCCGCATCGCCACCCCCTTCCAGCAGGAAAACTTCATCGCCCCCGTGGCCCGGGCCGACATGGCCATCTGCTTCGCACTGACCGAGGCCGAGGCAGGATCGGACGCCGGCAATGTGCAGACCCGCGCCGTGAAGGATGGCGACCACTACGTGATCACCGGCGAAAAGCGCTTTATCTCCGGCTCGCCCTTTGCCGATTACGCGGTGCTCATGGCGTCCACCGCCACCGACCCGGCGCAACGCGAAGTCACGGCCTTCTTCGTGGACCTGCATGCGCCTGGCGTGCGTGTGGAATCGGGCTACAAGACCATGGCGGGCCAGACGAGC
>DATLGV010000474.1:0-2309 GCA_035540275.1 Acidovorax sp.
CCCCGAGCGCTCGGTCTTGATGCGGAACACGCGGTCTTCGAGGCCATGGCGGTTGGCGTAGTAGATCAGCGAGATCTGGCTGTGCGGGTCTTCGGTGGTGCGATCGTCGTCGTCCCAGGCGGGCATCCAGTACTCGACATCCTCGGCGTACAGCTCCAGCCATTCGTCCCACTGGCGGTCGTCCAGCAGGCGGGCTTCGCGGTACAGGAAAGTGCAGATGGCGTTGTAGTCGGCGGTCATGCTGCGTCTCCCTGGCGCTCGGCGGCCACGGCCTTGCGCATTTCCTGCGCCCAGTACTCGTGCTGGCAGACGAACAGGCCCTCGTCCTCGCTGCGCTCGCCGCTGAGCAGGGGCTTGAGGCCCATCTTGCGGGCGTTCTCGTCGGGCCCCTCGACCCACAGCGGCGCACCGCGGCTCAGGTCGTTCCACGGCGCGGCCTTGCCGGCGTAGCCGTTCTGGCAGGAGCGGAACTCCTCCAGGTCATCGGCCGTGCCCATGCCCGAGACGTTGAAGAAGTCCTCGTACTGGCGGATGCGGGTGGCGCGGTCTTCCGCGCTTTCGCCCTTCACGCCAAAGCAGTAGATGGTGATTTCGGTCTTGTCCACGCTGATGGGGCGCGTCACGCGGATCTGCGTGGAGAACTGGTCCATCAGGTACACGTTGGGGTACAGGCACAGATTGCGCGTCTGCTGGACGATGAACTCGGCCTTGGCGTCGCCCAGGCGTTCCTTGAGTTCGTCGCGGCGGTTGTAGACCGGGCGCACCTCGGGGTTCATGGTGTTGGTCCACAGCAGGATGTGGCCGTTTTCAAAGCCGTAGACACCGCCCGTGCTCTTGCTCCAGCCATTGGCGTCCACGGCCTTGGTGCCGCCTTCCTTGCGGCGGCCCATGGTGGCGGCGTAGTTCCAATGCACCGAGCTCACGTGGTAGCCATCGCAGCCGTTTTCCATCTGCAGCTTCCAGTTGCCGTCGTAGATGTACGAGGAGTTGCCGCGCAGCACTTCGAGCCCTTCGGGAGCCTGGTCCACGATCTGGTCGATGATGACGCGGGTCTCGCCCAAATAGTCCTGCAGGGGCTGCACGTCGGGGTTCAGGCTGCCGAACAGAAAGCCCTTGTAGCTTTCGAAACGCGCCACCTTTTTCAGGTCGTGCGAGCCTTCCTTGTTGAACTGCACCGGGTACTCGGTGGTCTTCTCGTCCTTGACCTTGAGCAGCTTGCCGGTGTTGTTGAACGTCCAGCCGTGGAAGGGGCAGGTGAAGCTGCCCTTGTTGCCATGCTTTTTGCGGCACAGCATGGCGCCGCGGTGGGCGCAGGCATTGATCACGGCGTTGAGCTGCCCGTCCTTGCCGCGCGTGATGACGATGGGCTGGCGGCCGATATAGGTGGTGAAGTAGTCGTTGATCTCGGGGATCTGGCTCTCATGCGCCAGGTAGACCCAGTTGCCTTCGAAGATGTGCTTCATCTCCAGCTCGAAGAGGGCAGGGTCGGTGAAGATGTCCCGGCGGCAGCGGAAGACGCCGTTGTCCTTGTCGTCCTGCAAAGCGCCTGCGATCAGGGCTTCAACATCCGAGCGCTCGGCCGTGGCAGCGGTGGTGTTCATGGTGGATTCCTCAGGGTGCAGCTGTCCCCCTGCCGCGCGCGCGGCGCAGCAGTACGGGGCGAAAGCAAAAGGGAGCGGGGCCGGCCGGGCGGCAAAGCACCCGGCCGTGGTGGATCAGGCCGCCAGGCGGGGGCGGTCCACGAGCTGGTTGTCCACGCCGTTGACCAGTGCGCTGAGCGTGAAGTCAAACACAATCTCGGCGAACGGCCCGTCCACGCCCTGCGCCTTCATGCTGGCGGCGTCGGTGCGCTCGACCAGGGCAGGCACCAGGCCTTCGCGGGTGGCGTAGGCGAAGTCGTCGTTCACCAGCGGGTCGCCGTCGATGTTGATCTGGGTGGTGAGCTTGCGGTGGCCGTCGGCCGTCACGAAGAAGTGGATGTGCGCCGGGCGGTTGCCGTGGCGGCCCAGCTGGTTCAGCAGGGCCTGGGTGGGGCCGTCAGGTGGGCAGCCGTAGCCCTTGGGCACGATGCTCTGGAACTTGTACCGGCCCTGTGCGTCGGTGACGATGGTGCGGCGCATGTTGAAGGCCTTCTGCTCGCCCGTGGGGTCGTAGTGCGAGTAAAAGCCCTTGGTGTTGGCGTGCCACACCTCGACCTTGGCGTTCGGCAGGGGTTTGCCATCGGCACCATAGACCGTGCCATGCATGACCAGCGTGTGGCCGGCCTTGTCGCTGCCGTCGTCCAGGCGGGCAAAACCCTGCGCTTCGGG
>DATLGV010000475.1:0-2851 GCA_035540275.1 Acidovorax sp.
AGATCCTCGAAGAACACGCCTTTGCCGCCGAGCTGATGGCGGCCGAGGTGCCCGCCGTGGGCCCGCTGGTGCTGAACGGCGCCACCCTGCACCAGCACGAGGGCTTTGCCTTTTCCGTCAGCCCCTGGCGCGGCGGGCGCCAGCCCGAGCTGGACGACTTTGAAGTGCTGGAATGGATCGGCCGCTTTCTGGCCCGCATCCACACCGTGGGCGCCGCCCAGCCCTTTGCACACCGGCCCACGCTGGACCTGGCCACCTTTGGCACGGCATCGCGCGATTGGCTGCTGATGAACGAGATCATTCCGCTCGACATGCAAGCCGCCTGGAAGGCCCAGTGCGACAAAGCTCTCGATTTGATAGCTGCCAGCGCAAGCTCCACAAGCTCCACAAGCTCCACAAGCTCCACAAGCGCCACAGGCACATTTTGCTTGAACGATGCCACCCAGATCCGCCTGCATGGCGACTGCCACCCCGGCAACATCCTCTGGACCCCGCTGGATGAATGGGGCCGCGGCGGCCCGCACTTTGTGGACCTGGACGACGCGCGCATGGGCCCGGCCGTGCAGGATTTGTGGATGCTGCTGTCGGGCGACCGGCGCCAGCGCACCCACCAGCTTGGCGCCTTGATCGACGGCTACGAGCAGTTCCGCAGCTTTGACCGCCGCGAGCTGGCGCTCATCGAGCCGCTGCGCACGCTGCGCCTCATCCACTACAGCGCCTGGCTCGCGCGCCGCTGGCAGGACCCGATCTTCCCGGCGAACTTTCCGTGGTTTGGCAGCAGCGACTACTGGCGCGGCCAGGTGGACATGCTGATCGAGCAGATCGAGGCGATGCAGGAAGAACCGCTTGCGGCCTGACGCGGGCGGGCCCGGACGCTGCGGCACGGCACGGAGGGCACCCGCGTGGGGGCCGGCCGTGCGCAGCAGATGCCCTCACGACGGCGCCACCGGCGAGGCCCCGCGCCACCCGCGCACCAGTACATCGCGCACAAACTGGCGGTCCATCCATAGCCACAGCACAATGGGCGCCAGCGTGGGCACCACCAGCGAGCCCCATTGGTAGCCGTAGATGATGGCCTCCATCTGCCAGGGGTCAATGCGCAGCAGCCGGATATCGGTCTGCGCAGCCAGCACCATCTGCATGAGTGCCGACATCGTGAGGCTGAATGCCTGGAACGGCAGCAGCAGCACATATCCGCCCACCGCCCGGCTCCATCGCCCCTTGCCGCGGGCTGCGAACACCAACGCCAGAAAGATGGGCAGACCGTACGCGTAATGCGCCGGGCGCATTTCAATGCTGACCTCTCCCCGCCGCCCCTGCGCCTGGGCCACCGGCACCGAGAGGGCAGTGTCCACCTCCATGGCCCCTGGTGACAGGCGCACCTGCCGCACCCACATGGGAGCCCCCTGCTCCAGGGCCATGTGCGACAGCACCCCCACGGGGTAAGACGTCCAGGCAGACACCGCCGACCACGCGGCGGTCAACGCCACGATCCAGCCAAAGGCCGACAAGACGAAGAGGGTCAACGGGGACAGGCGGCGCATTCACAAGCTCCAGGATGGCATCGTGCCCGGCAGCATGCGCGGCATCAGCCCGCGCTGGCGGGAGCGGTGGCGGCTGGCCCCGCCGCCGGCCCCCCGGCGCGCACCCACAGCAGCCAGACGATCAACACGTCCAGCATGATGAGTGCCTGCCACAGGTACTCATGGGCAAAGTTGAACGCGGTGGTGCTCCACTGCCCCAGATAGAAAAGGCTGATCACCCGCACGACATTCAGCCCTTGCACCGCCACAAAACCCACCCCCAGCCCCACGAGCTTGTGGCGCCAGGTGGACGGAAACGCCACCACCGCAGCAAACAGCACGATGCAAGCCTCGATGCCGTTGCAGCCGGGCTCGATCGACACGCCAAACCCGCTGACGGTGTTCCACAGCACCTTGCCCGCCGCAGCGGCCGACGCATCGAACAAGGTGACCAACGCGGCGCAGCCGCGCGCCAGCAGCGCCGTCCAGGGCAGCACCACATGCTGCTGCACCGCCCCCAGCATGTTGATGCCGAACAGGGTGAGCTGGAGCACAATGAACGTCAGAAAAAACCGCAGCATGGACACTCTCTCACAACGGGGTGACCAGCACCGGATGCGTTGGCCCTGCGCGCATTATCCGCAACGCATGCGTTCTAAGAAACAACCGTAGTGCCATGGCCCCGGAGATGGCACGCGCGCAAATCTTGGCTATGCTGTAGCCACTCACCGCCGGGTGCCCCATGAAAGACTGGATCCGCAATGCCCTATCGATCCGCCAACCGCGTCGGCCGGCGCCGGTGGGCTCGCTGCCCGCGGTAGGGTTGTTCATCGCGCGGGGGCCGACCAAGATGCGGGTCACCCACCCCGTACCCGCAGAGTTGTGGGACTGGCTGGTGCTCTCGGGCTGGCGCAACATGCCGGTCAAGACAGACCGTCGCAAAGGCATGCTGCTGCCCGAAGGCGCGCTCAAGGCCCTGATCGACGCCGACCTGGGGGAGCGCAACCAGGCCCATGCGCGCATCCTGGAACTGGCACAGCCCGAGGAGTGAGAGGTCGTCACGGACCTCCGAGCGCCCCTGCAGGGCAGGAAAGCCCGATAGCAGCACACGCCAGCATCCGCGCACAATGAACAAACCCCCGGTGGCGCATGGCACCACCGGGGGTTCTCATTTTGATAACAGCCAGCGCTTGTGGCGCCAGCGCTTGCGGTCGTTTTGACTCAAAAATGCAGGCTCAGACCAGCAAGGCGTTCACCCGCTTGACGTAAGCTGCCGGGTCTTCCGGCAAGCCGCCTTCGGCCAGCAGGGCCTGGTCGAACAGGATGTG
>DATLGV010000476.1:0-2217 GCA_035540275.1 Acidovorax sp.
CACCCCAGCCCCGCCAGCAGTTTGATCTGCCCCTGCGTCTCCACCCCCTCGGCCACGGTCCTGAGCTGCAGGCTGCGGGCCATCTGGATGATGGCGGTGACGATGGCGACATCGTCGGCGTTGCCCGGGGTGTCGGCGACAAAGGACCGGTCGATCTTGAGCTTGTCGATGGGGTAGCGTTTCAGATACGCCAGGGACGAGTAGCCGGTGCCGAAGTCGTCGATGGAGATGCCCACGCCCAGTGCCTTGACGGCGTGCAGGGTGTTCAGGGTCTGGCCCGTGTGGTGCATGAGCACGGACTCGGTGAGCTCGATCTCCAGGTACTGCGCGGCGAGCCCGGTTTCCTGCAGGATCGCCGCGATGTCGGCGGCCACGTCGCGCTGGCGGAATTCAAGGGCCGAGAGGTTGACGGCCACGGGCACCAGGGCCAGTCCCTGGTCCTGCCAGGCCTTGAGCTGGCGGCAGGCCTCGCGCATCACCCAGCGGCCGATGGGCGTGATGAGGCCGCGTGACTCCGAGAACGTGATGAATTCGTCCGGCCCCACCAGCCCGCGCTCGGGGTGGCGCCAGCGCACCAGCGCTTCCAGGCCCTGCAGCGTGCCGTCTGCCAGGCAGATTTGCGGCTGGTAGTGCAGCACGAAGTCGTTGTGGGCGATGGCGTCGCGCAGCAGGCGCTCCTGGTGCAGCACGTCGAGGGCGCCGGCTTCCATGCTGGAGGTGTAGAACTGGCGGATGCCGCGCCCGCTGTCCTTGGCGTGTTGCATGGCTGCGTCGGCGCAGCGCAGCAGCACGTCTGCGCTGTCTCCATGGTCCGGATACAGGCTGATGCCGATGGATGGGGAGATGGTGAGCGGTAGCTGATCGACCGTGAACCCAGCGTGCATCGAGTCCAGCAGCTTGTCGGCCACCCTGGCGGCGTCGTCGGGCGTCTGCACCTCGGTCAGCACCACCACAAACTCATCACCACCGATCCGCGCGACCACGTCCGCATCCCGCACGTCCTGGCGCAGGCGCTCGGCCACGTGGCACAGCAACTGGTCGCCGGCGTGGTGGCCGAGCGAGTCGTTCACGGTCTTGAAATGGTCCAGGTTCATGAACAGCACCGCCACCCGGCCATGGCGCCTGCGCGCGAGCGACAGCACCTGCGACAGCTGCTCCATCAGGAAATGCCGGTTGGGCAACTGCGTGAGGGGGTCATGCAGCGCAATGAAGGCCTCGCGCTCCTGCGCCTGCTTGCGGGCCGTGATGTCGCGCACCACCACGATGCGGTAGTCCGCGTGGTGCAGCGGCATGGTCTTGCCCACGACTTCCACCGGGATGGGGTGGCCGTCCTTGTGGCGGATGGTGACTTCGTAGGGGTCTTCCCGTCCGCTGCGGGTGTATTCCAGCGCGGTGGCGCGCCATTCGGGGCTGATGAAGCTGAAGATCGACAGGCCGGTGACTTCCTGCAGGCTGTAGCCCGTGAGACGGGTGAGCGCCTCGTTGCCATCGGTGATGATGCCGTCGCGGTGGAACACGATGGCCTCGTCCGTCGCCTCGGTGAACTTGCGCATGCGCTCTTCACTCTGGCGCACGGTGCGCTCGGCGCGCCAGCGTTCGGTGATGTCGGTGATCAGCACAAACGAGCCCAGCTGCTGCCCCGCGTCGCCAAAGTGCGGGATCAGGTTGACCTCGATCATGCGCGCTTCGCCGTTGGGCAGGGTCTGTTCGCGCGTGTACTTCACGTGCTCGCCCTGCGTGGACCGTTCCACATGCGGCTGGATCACCTGCCATGCCTTGTCGCCGATGGCCTGCTCTACCGTGAGGCCCAGAATGGATTCCGTGCTGTGGCCGTTGTAGGCCGCGTACCCCTGGTTGGCAAACCGGCACAGCAGGCCGGGCATGTCGTAGTACGCCATCATGGCCGGGACCGAGTCGGCAATCAGTCGCAGCAAGGCGTCGCTGGAGCCGCTGGGGCCTGGTGGGGGAACTGCGTTGTAAGGGGCTGGCATGGGCAGGCGCGGGTGGGTTTCGTTATAGCCTATCCACCTGACATCCAGGCTAGGGGCAACTCCGCATGGCCGCGGTAAGCGGTACGCGGGGCGCGATGGCCGCCCTTTCTCTGCTTCTGTCACCATGGGGCGTGGTCAGAGCCACAAAAACCAGAAAGGTGTGGGCGTTCGATGCAGGAGTTCGGGGGTTTTTCCACGGCGCTGGCCGTGCTGGCAAGCGCGACGG
>DATLGV010000477.1:0-1822 GCA_035540275.1 Acidovorax sp.
GTGCGGCGGGGCGGCCCTTGCACGGCTGCCGGGCCTGGGCAGCGCGTGCGCACAGTTTGGCTGCTGGCGCCTGCGCGCCCTCACCGCTCCGCATGGAATGGCTCAACGCTGAATGCAAGCCCTGCGCCTTCCGCACAAACGGTAGCATCCCCCCATGCGCATCCTCCTGGCCGAAGACGACCACAACCTGGGCACCTGGCTCAGCCGCGCGCTGGAGCATGCGGGCATCCAGGTCGAGTGGGTGAACGATGGGCGCCTGGCCGACCGCGCGCTGCAGCAGCACGACAACTACGACGCGCTGGTGCTGGACCTGGGCCTGCCCGGGCTGGACGGCCAGGCCGTGCTGCAGCGCCTGCGCGACCGCGACCAGCGCCTGCCTGCGCTGATCCTCACGGCGCGCGACTCGCTGGACGAACGCGTGCGCTCGCTCAACGCAGGGGCCGACGACTTTCTGGCCAAGCCCTTCGAGCTGGCCGAGCTGGAGGCACGCCTGCACGCCCTGGTGCGCCGCGCGCGCGGCAACGAGCACCAGCGCCAGGCCTGCGGCGCGCTGGTGTATGACAGCGCCCGCAAGCAGTTCACGCTGCGCGGCGAGCCCCTGGCCCTGTCCCCGCGCGAACACGCCGTGCTGCGCGTGCTGGTGCAGCGCAGTGGCGAGCCGTTTTCCAAGCAGCAGATCCTGGACCGCGTGTTCACCGACGATGACGACGTGCACCCCGAAGCCGTGGAGGTGTTCGTGCACCGCCTGCGCAAGCGGCTGGATGGCAGCGGTGTGCGCATCACCACGCTGCGCGGCCTGGGCTACGCGCTAGAGGCAAATGATGTGGATCCCCCCTGAGACGCTGCGCGTCTTCCCCCCTGAGGGGGGACGCCACCCGTGGCCTGGCAAAGCCAGTTCCACGGTGGCACTGGCCTGGGCCACGCGCAAGTTCAGGACCACGCCCTGTTCTTTGCGGCGGAGTCCGCTGCCATGTCTTTGATGCAACGCCTGCGCCGCGCCAGCCTGTGGCGGCTGCTGGCCATGCTGCTGCTGCCGCTGCTGGCCGTGGTGACGGGCGTGGAGCTGTGGATGACGCGGCATGATGCGCTGGAGGCCGCCAACGCGGCCTACGACCGCTCGCTGCTCGGCGCGCTCAAGTCCATCGACGCCAACATCTCCACCGCCTCGGGCGGCCTGTCGGCCGAGCTGCCCTACAGCATGCTCGAATTCTTTGAGCTCACGGCCAGCGGCAACGTGTACTTTCGCGTCGCGTCGTCCGACGGGCTGGTGGAGCTGGGCAATGCCGACCTACCCCTGCCCGCCGGCGAGCTGGAGCCCGGCGTGCCGCGCTTTTATGACGCCACCTACTTTGGCGAATCCGTGCGGCTTGCGGCCTACCGCCGCGCGCTGGACCGTACAGAGCCCGCATCCACCGTGCTGGTGCAGGTGGCCGAAAGCACCCGGTCGCGGCAGGACTTCACCGACCGCTTTGTGCGCCGCGCGGTGCAGCGCGATGCGCTGGTGCTGGCCCTGATGGTGCTGGGCACTGCGGCGCTGCTGGCCGTGGCGCTGCGCCCGCTGGCGCGGCTGGCGCGCGAAGTGCAGGCCCGCAGCGGCGACGACATGACCCCGCTGGCATCCAACGATCTGCCCGCAGACATCCGCCCACTGGTGGACGCGGTCAACCAGCAGATGGCGCGCACGCAAGACCTGGTGACACAGCAGCGGCAGTTTCTGGACGATGCCTCGCACCAGCTGCGCACCCACCTCACCACGCTGCAGATGCAGATCGACTACGCGCGCCGCGAGGGCGACAGCACGCAGGTGCAGCACACGCTGGCG
>DATLGV010000478.1:0-4355 GCA_035540275.1 Acidovorax sp.
GGCTGGCCGCCGCCATACCGCTGGCCGCAGACCACGCCGCCAGCCTGATGGACAGCGAGCGTCAGGCGTTCTCGCCCATGCTCGCCATCCTCAGCGCCCAGCACGAAGTGCAGTATTCAAGACTTTTCCGCTCCTAGCGCAATCCATACAAGCGCAAGCAGCTATTTATTTGGTAGCAAACCACGCCATGACCAACGCCCTGCACCACATCCCCAACCGCACCAAAAACCTGCCCCCCTTGCGCGTAGGCATCGGGGGCCCCGTCGGCTCCGGCAAAACCACGCTGCTGGAGATGCTGTGCAAGACCATGCGCGATGACTACGACCTCATCGCCATCACCAACGACATCTACACCAAGGAAGACCAGCGCCTGCTCACCGTCAGCGGTGCCCTGCCCGCCGAGCGCATCTTGGGCGTGGAAACCGGCGGCTGCCCGCACACCGCCATCCGCGAGGACTGCTCCATCAACCTCGAAGCCATCGACCGCATGCTCGGCGAGTTCCCCAACGCCGACATCGTGTTTGTAGAAAGCGGCGGCGACAACCTGGCCGCCACCTTCAGCCCCGAGCTGAGCGACCTGACCATTTACGTCATCGACGTGGCCGCGGGTGAGAAAATCCCGCGCAAGGGCGGCCCCGGCATCACCAAAAGCGACCTGTTCATCATCAACAAGACCGACCTGGCCCCCCACGTGGGCGCCAACCTGGATGTGATGCACGCCGACACCACCCGCATGCGCACCACTACCCAGGGCCTCAAGCCCTTTGTGATGACCAACCTCAAGACCCTGGCGGGCGTGACCGATGTGGTGAAGTTCATCGAGACCCGGGGCATGCTGCAAAAGAATTCAGCACCCGCAGTCAGCTAGAATTCGCGCCTTCCCTCCCGGAGACTTGGGTGAGTGGTTTAAACCAGCAGTCTTGAAAACTGCCGACGGGCAACCGTCCGTGAGTTCGAATCTCACAGTCTCCGCCAGTTCTCGGCATCTCCGGTCAGGACGCAGCACTTCGATGCCCGTCCTCCACGCTCGCCCGTGGTCAACCATTCTGCAGGGCGAATGATGTCTCCGCCTGCCATCCAAGCTACGTTCCGTTTCACGGTGGCGCGGTGAATCGCCACCGTCAGCTGCGCGGGGCAGTGCTATCCACCCATTCAGTCTGTGCGCTCGGCGGCGTGGCTGGCCAACCTGGATCCATGGGAAGGCTCGTTCGGCGACTGCCGCGTCTGTCACAGCAGCCATGGCAACGGACTTGAGGGGAGTTTCGGTACGGGGAAGCCACCGGCTGCCTGCTACGTCGCCGCCCCTGCCGCCCGGCGTGCTATCGGGGTCAAATCTTCAGGGCGGCACACCTCTTCGCTGTGCGCCAACCGAATCCACAGACCAGTGCGTTTGATGATGACGTAGTCCACGCTCACCGTTCTGCCTTTGTAGAGAAATTGCGTGCCGGGTTTATACAGAATCATTCTTGTTGTGTCGCGCGCTGCGATGACTGGGTGACCACTCGGTCACCAACGCCCGCCATGATGCCCACAGAGGGGCACCGAGGCTTTGCTCTCTGGCAAAAAGCCCACGGTGCAGTCGCATTTTCGGGGGTCTGCGGGCCATGTTCGGCGGCAGGCGCCAAAAAAAAGCCCGCAAGTTGCGGGCTGAACACTTGCACGATGCAAGCGGGAGGGATGTCGAGGGGGTATCGACACCAAGAGCTTAGAACGGGGCCTGGCGCAAGCGTGTAGGACAGCGCCGATTCATGTCCCGCCTGGCCGTGGCTCGAACTTGCAGGGATGCGTCTGCGCCCGGCGGCCCCACACACACACTGGCCGTGATGTAACGCTGGATGCTGGACCGTTGCTGCGCATCCAGCCCCTGGGGGTAGAAACGGCGCAGCGAGTCAAGTCAAGACAGGCCCACATCCGTGGCACTCGGGCGTGTCATCCGTTACGGCTGGAAACGGGTCCGCATCGCAAGCCGCAGCTCAACAGGCCCACGTTCCGTTATGGTGGGCGTTTCGCACTCAGGAGCGTGTAACCATGAATAAAACCACCCCTTTTGCTGTTGCCTGCGGCCTGGCCCTGGGAGCGGCCGTCACCGGTTGCACGGGCTACGGACAAACCTCTGCAGCGCCTGCAGGCTCCGCCCCCGCGGCATCGCCCCCCGGGAGCGTGTGCAACGCCCAGCCCGCGCAATTTGCCGTAGGGCAAAACAGCACGGCATCGGTCGTGGAATCTGCCCGTCAGCGCTCGGGCGCGCAGACGGCCCGCATCCTGCGCCCCGGGCAGATCATCACCAAGGAATACGACACCCAGCGGCTGAATCTGGAGGTGGACGGCAGCGGCCGCATCCTCGCGGTAAAGTGCGGCTGAGCTGATGCGGCGTTGCCGATGAGGGGCGGTTGAAACACGCGCGGTCAGTCCGCCAGAAACAGCTCCTGCAGATCGCTCAGAAAGTCAAAGCCCCGCTCCGTCGGCCGCACGCGCGCCATGTCGCGTTCGATCAGGCCCTTGCGCTCGGCAGTCTCCAGCCCCTTGGCGATCGCTGTCAGCGGCAGGCCCGTGCGGGCCATGAAGTCCTGCAGCGCAAAGCCATCGCGCAGGCGCAGTGCGTTGAGCATGTACTCAAACGGCAGATCGGCGCGGCGCACCTCGTCGTCCTGGGCCACGGCATGGCCCGCCAGGGCGTTGTCCATGTAGCGCGCCGGATCCCGAAAGCGCACCTGCCGCACCACACGGTGGGCAAAACTGAGCTTGCTGTGCGCACCCGCCCCGATGCCCAGGTAGTCGCCAAACTGCCAGTAGTTGGTGTTGTGAAAACACTGGTGGCCCGGCTGCGCATACGCAGAAATCTCGTACCGTGCCATGCCCGCCTGGCCCGTCATCTCGGTGATGCGGTCGAGCATGGCGTAGGCCTGGTCGTCCTCGGGGATGGCCGGTGGGAACTTGGCGAAATAGGTGTTGGGCTCGATGGTGAGGTGGTAGATGGAAATGTGCGGCGGCTTGAAGGCCAGCGCCGTCTGCAGGTCCTGCTCCAGCTCTTGCAGCGTCTGGCCCGGCAGGGCATACATGATGTCGAGGTTGAAGGTGTCGAAAGAGGCAGCGGCCTCTTCCACCGCCGCCATCGCCTGGGCGCGGTCGTGCACGCGGCCCAGGGCCTTGAGATGCTGGTCGTTGAAGCTCTGCACCCCCACCGACAGGCGGGTCACGCCCGCCGCGCGGAAGGCGCGGAAGCGGTCTTTCTCGAACGTGCCGGGGTTGGCCTCCATCGTGATCTCGCAATCCGGCTCCAGCCGCAGGCGGGCGCGGATGTCGCCGATCAGCCGGTCGATGGCTGTGGGCGAAAACAGGCTGGGCGTGCCACCGCCGATGAAGATGCTGTGCACGGACCGCCCCCAGACCAGGGGCAGCGCGGCCTCCAGGTCGGCCATGAGGGCGTTGATATAACGCTGCTCGGGCACCTCGCCACCGGCGCCGCCCGCGCGGAATTCGTGCGAGTTGAAGTCGCAGTACGGGCATTTCTTGAGGCACCAGGGCAGGTGCACGTACAGCGACAACGGTGGCAGGCTGGGCAGCTGCAGCAGACCCGGGCGCATGTAGTGCTGGATGTCGCGCACCACGGCGGGCTCGGCGTCGCCCTGGGGCGTGATCGGGATGTGAACCACGTTCAGAGTCCTTCTACAGCCAACGTTCGCGCATCAATGCCAGCATCTGCGCCGCCGAGCGGCCCCGGTGGCTGTGGGCGTTTTTCACCTCCACGGGCAGCTCCGCAAAGGTCTTGCCGAACTCGGGGATGAACATCACGGGGTCGAAGCCAAAGCCGTTGCTGCCCCGGGGTTCGGTGGTGATCTCGCCCACCACACGGCCCACGGCGATCAGCGGCTCGGGGTCTTGCGGGCTGCGCACGGCGACCAGGGTGCTGACCATGGCGGCGCGGCGGTTGGTCACGCCTTGCAGTTGCTCCAGCAGGGCGCGCACATTGTTGGCATCGCTTTTCTCGTAGCCGAACTGGGTGCAGTAATACGCGGTGTCCACGCCGGGCAGGCCGCCAAAGGCATCCACGCACATGCCGGCATCGTCGGCCAGCGCGGGCAGGCCTGTGTGTTCAGAGGCAAACCGTGCCTTGGCCAGGGCGTTTTCGACAAAGGTGCGGAAGGGCTCCTCGGCCTCGCCCACGCCCAGATCGGCTTGGCGCACCAGTTCCACGCCCAAGGGCGCAAACATGGCCTGCAACTCGGCCAGCTTGCCGCGGTTGTTGGATGCTAGAACAATTTTCATGATCAAAATGGCCGCAAGCGCCAGTGAAATATTCGCTAGCAGCTATCAATTAAGGAGTATTTTGTAATGCCTGCTGCTGCAGCTGTACC
>DATLGV010000479.1:0-3637 GCA_035540275.1 Acidovorax sp.
TCTCGATGAACGGCGCGGCGCGCTGGTGCAGGCGCACCATGTCGTTGCGCTCCTCGGCAGCGGACTCATCGTTTTCCTGGGCTTCGGGCTGTGCGTCGTCGGCGCGCACGGCCGCCTCCAGGGCCGCAATGGCGGCGGGAATCTGTGCCGCGGTCACGATGCCGCTGGCGCCGGGCGTCTTGCCGATGATGGTCACGATCTGGCGACCCTGGGGTTCGAGCATGATCAGGTCGGCAGTGGCGCGGGATTTGAACTTGTAGAGCATGGTCAAAGGCCTGTCGGAAGGGGTTGCCGGGGCCGCGTACATGTGGTCGCGGGCGAATGGATAACCCGATTGTGCGCCGGGCAGAGGCCCCCGGGCGGTGTCGCCGTCCGGCTTGATGGCCAGCATCTGGTGCAGCGCCATCCAGCCGCGTTCAAACCCCAGAGCGCTGCCCGCCAGGTACAGGCGGTACGCGCGCAAGACCTTGTCACCCTGCCCGGCACCGCCTGGTGCGGCCAGCACCTGGCGGGCGGCGGGCAATTGGGCCTCCAGGCTGTCGGACCATGCCCACAGCGTGCGCGCGTAGTGCGGTCGCAGGTTCTCGGTGTCCACCATCTCCAGGCCTGCCAGCGCCATGTCGCGCAGCACGTCGCTCACATGCAGCAGCTCACCACCCGGGAAGATGTACTGCTCGATGAAATCGCCCATGCCGGCGCCGAGCTGGGCGTTGTCGACGCCGCCCGCCGTGATGCCATGGTTGAGGACCAGGCCGCCCGGGCGCAGCAGCCGCGCCACGGCGGCAAAGTAGCGCGGCATCTGCGCGCGACCGACATGCTCGAACATGCCCACCGACGCGATCTTGTCAAAGGGCTGCTCCGCCTGCAACTCGCGGTAATCCACCAGCTGCATGCGCACGCGCCCCTGCAGCCCTCGCTCTTCAATGAGCCGCTGCACATGCGCATGCTGGTTGCGCGATAGCGTGATGCCCGTGGCATCGACACCATAGTGCTCGGCCGCCCACAGCAGCAGGCCGCCCCAGCCCGCACCAATGTCCAGGAACCGGTCCCCAGGCTGCAGCTGCAGCTTGCGGCAGATGTGGTCGAGCTTCGCCTCCTGCGCCTGGGCCAGCGTCAGGCCGGGTGACCGGTAGTAGGCGCACGAATACACACGGCGCGGGTCCAGCCACAGCGCATAGAAGTCGTCCGACAGGTCGTAGTGGAACTGCACCTGGCGTGCGTCGTGCGCCAGCGTGTGCGCCGCCATGGACCGCGCCCGCCCCAGCACCCGCTGCCACCAGCCGTGGTGCTGGTCGCGGGCCGGATCGCGCGTGAGCAGGCCCGCAGCGGCGGCCATCAGGTCGCGCATGCCGCCTTCCAGCGCCACACGGCCCTCGACGATGGCAGCGCCCACGTTGCCGATCTCGCCCGTGGCCAGCGCCACCAGCGCCATGCGGTCGCGAAAGCGCAGGACCACGGCCGGGTCGGGCGCGCCCAGTTGCTGGCCCGCCGGCAGCTGGACCGCCATGGGCACCGGCAAGGTCGCCAGCCGCCCCTCCAAGGTGTGCAGCAAGTGCTTCATACAGCGCATCTTGAAAAGATTGCTGCAACGCGTCAACACCCCGCGGCGGCGTCAGGGGTTTCGCCGGGAAGGCCCCATTGACAGCAATTTGTTTAGGCCTAAACTATTTTGGCATGAACATCCTCTGCATTGGCGGCGGGCCCGCCGGTCTCTACTTCGCCCTGCTGATGAAAAAGCAGCACCCCGCGCACCGCATCACGGTGGTCGAACGCAACCGGCCGTTCGACACCTTCGGCTGGGGCGTGGTGCTGTCCGACCAGACGCTGGCCAACCTGCAGGCGGCCGACGCCCCCACGGCCGCGCTCATTGGCGATGCGTTCAACCACTGGGACGACATCGAGGTGTTCTTCAAGGGCCGCAGCGTGCGCTCCACCGGCCACGGCTTTTGCGGCATCGGCCGCAAGCGGCTGCTCAACATCCTGCAGGACCGGTGCCTGGAACTGGGTGTGGAGCTGGTGTTCGAAACCGACGTGGCCGACGACCAGGCATTGGCTGCGCAGTACGGCGCCGACCTGGTGATCGCGAGTGACGGCCTCAACAGCCGCATCCGCACGCGCTACGCCAGCGTCTACCAGCCCGACATCGACCTGCGCCAGTGCCGCTTCGTATGGCTGGGCACGCACAAAAAATTCGACGCCTTTACCTTTGCTTTCGAACAGACCGAGCATGGCTGGTTCCAGGCCCACGCCTACCAGTTCGACGCCGACACCTCCACCTTCATCGTCGAGACGCCCGAGGCCGTGTGGAAGGCCCATGGTCTGGACCAGATGGAGCAGCCCGAGGCGATTGCGTTCTGCGAGAAGCTCTTCGCCCAATACCTGGATGGCAACGCCCTCATCAGCAACGCCACGCACCTGCGCGGCTCGGCCAACTGGATCCGCTTTCCGCGCGTGATCTGCAACACCTGGGTGCACCGCGAGACCATCGGCGGCAAGCAGGTGCCCATCGTGCTGATGGGCGACGCGGCGCACACGGCGCATTTTTCGATTGGCAGCGGCACCAAGCTGGCGCTGGAAGACGCCATCGACCTGGCCAACGAGTTTGCCACGGGCCTGCCCATCGATGACGTTTTGCAGCACTACGAGGCACGCCGCAGCGTGGAGGTGCTCAAGATCCAGAACGCCGCGCGCAACAGCACCGAGTGGTTTGAAAACGTGGCGCGCTACACCGGCATGCCCATCGAGCAGTTCACGTATTCGCTGCTCACGCGCAGCCAGCGCATCAGCCACGAGAACCTGCGGCTGCGCGATGCGCAGTGGCTCGAAGGCTACGAGGCCTGGCTGGCGGGCGGTAAGGCGGCCGTACCGCCCATGCTCACGCCCTTCAGGCTCAAAGGCGTCACGCTCAAGAACCGCATCGTCGTCTCGCCCATGGCCACCTACAGCGCGGTCGAAGGCGTGCCGCAGGACTTCCATCTGGTGCACCTGGGCGCGCGCGCTTTAGGCGGCGCCGCCCTGGTGATGGTGGAGATGACCAGCCCCACGCCCGAGGGCCGCATCACGCCTGCCTGCCCCGGCCTGTGGAACGATGCGCAGCAAGACGCCTTCGCGCGCATCGTCAATTTTGTGCACGGCAGCAGCACGGCCAAGATCGGCCTGCAGCTCGGGCACAGCGGCCCCAAGGGATCGACGCGCGTGGGCTGGGAAGGCACGGACGAGCCACTGGAGACCGGCAACTGGCCCCTGCTGGCCGCGAGCCCCATTGCCTACGGCGCGCAGAACCAGACGCCTGCGGCCATGACCCGCGCCGACATGGACCGCGTGACCGCTGCCTTTGTGGACAGCGCCCACCGCGCCGTGACCTGCGGCTTTGACTGGCTGGAGCTGCACTGCGCGCACGGCTACCTGCTGGCCAGCTTCTTGAGCCCCGCCACCAACCAGCGCACGGACAACTACGGCGGCAGCCTGGACAACCGCTGCCGCTACCCACTGGAGGTATTGACCGCGCTGCGCGCCGTGTGGCCCGCCGACAGGCCGCTCTCCGTGCGCATCTCGGCCCACGACTGGCTCCCCGATGGCAACACCGCCGACGACGCCATCGCCATCGCGCGGCTTTTCAAGGCGGCGGGCCACACGG